>JAOUNC010000001.1 GCA_029881175.1 Nitrospirota bacterium
AATTACAGAAATTATTGGATGAGGGAAAAGATTTATTGAGGCAGTTTTTTCGTCAATAGAGCGACCTCAGTCATGGCAGGCTTCGGATATGCGGAAAATGCTGGAAGAGCCTACAACATGGCAGCGGTTATTCCCGCAAGAGGGAAGCTTCCTGATCAAGAGAGGAACGCGTGAGGCACAACT
This sequence comes from Nitrospirota bacterium, assembly GCA_029881175.1. GTDB lineage: Bacteria > Nitrospirota > Nitrospiria > Nitrospirales > UBA8639 > Nitrospira_E. The sequence goes on from JAOUNC010000001.1 coordinate 184, forward strand.
GATTGACCAGGGCTCGCAAATCACCTAAATCATAGGGTTTGCCCAAAATGGCGTAAGCTCCTAATTTGGTGGCTTTCTCTTGAATCGTTGAGTTGAGGAATCCTGTGATCATGATCGTTGGAGTATCAACTGGTTGTTCTTGATGTTGCACATGGCGAAGGAATTCTAAGCCGGTCATCACGGGCATGGCATTATCCAAGATGATGATGTCAAACGTGTGGGATTCCAGCATCCGTAAGCCCATCTCACCATTTTCTGCTTCCATGCATTGGAACCCATCGTATTCAAACACGAGTCGAAGTAAGTCACGGCTCACCACGTCGTCTTCAACAATGAGCATGTTTTTTGACATGAGTTTGCTCTCCTCTTTTTGAATGGTCATTTGATCTTCCGAGCCGACAGAGCGTGGTGTTCTCTGGTCAATTGCCGAGGCCCATTGATTTGATCGGTTGGAATCACGATGGTGTGTGTTGGTTGCCTGGTCAGCCTAACACCCTTATTAGGGGTGGCTTTTCCAAATGAAGCACATCCCCCCAAATAACCCTAGGCCCGTTAAGCAGATGGCAATAATAAGTTCCATGATTCTTTGTCTCCGTGAGTTCTTAACGATTCTAGACAGCAAATGTTGTACCAAGGGCTGCGTCAATGAACGTCAGGGAATATTCAAGGTATATCTATTCATAACCCGTTGGAATGCATGAAGAATGATTTTGAATTCTTGAAAGATTTTTTCAAGAAGTAGGAAGATTTCCCAAGTGAGTGGGCCGCATTATGAAGAGAGGGCTTATCTAAATCCATACGCATTGTATCTTTTTGGGTAAGGTCCTAAAGGTCGGAGAATGGGGTTTTTGGGCAGACCGGTCCCTATGGCAAGAGAAGGCTTTGAGGAAGGGGTTATTCTTGACGAAGCACGGAAAGTGGTGGAAGTCCTAATAAGCGGTAGGTTCCGAGAAATCCTGTAAGAAGGGTGAGAAGAATCGTTATTAGCAGTCCAGCCAATAAGACGGGGAAATTCATGGTCCAGGTTAAGTCGAAAAAGATATGTAAGATCGACCAGGAGAGGAGGCACCCTAACCCCAGTCCGACCAATCCGGCAAATCCACCAATCAGCCCGAATTCCGTGCCGAGTGAAAACAGCAAAAGCCCGCGGCTTCCTCCCAGAGCTTTTAAAATGGCGAGTTCGCGTAGTCGTCGGTAGCGGTTGATAGAAATCGCCGCAATCATGACGATGCCTCCCGTGATGAGGCAGAGAAAGGCCAGTGCCTGAATCCCCATGGCGAGTTGCCGAAATATCTTGGCGATATTGTCCAAGACGTCTCCGACATGAATGGCTGTGACATTGGGTGTGGCGGCCACAATGGCTTGTTGGAGCGGGATTTCCTCTGTTTTGGGGACCTTGGCGGTGGCGATGTAGGTAATGGGCGCCCCATCGAGTGATCCGGGTTCTAGGATCATAAAAAAATTCATGGAAAAAGAGCCCCAATCAACGGTACGAAGACTGCTGACTTTTGCGACAAAGGGCACGCCTTGAATGTTAAAGGTGAGCGTGGACCCCAACGATACCCCCAAAATTTTTGCGCTTTCTTCCTCTACTGAGACCAAGGGAACATGCTCCTGCCTTTGAAGGTCATCAGAGAAATGGCGAGATGAGGGGCTTTCCCACCATTGCCCCTGAGTCACAATATTGTCCTTGGGGAGGGCTTGCAAGGTGGTCAGGACATATTCTCTCGTGAAATACCAACCGTTTCGTTTCCCTCGATGGTCTTCAGGGTTGATGGGATAGCCGTCAATTGCGGTGAGGCGAGATCTCACGACTGGGACTAAGTGTGCCGGTGTTCCTGGAATGTGTTGTTCTAAGACCTGCGTGAACGCGGCATGTTGATCCGGTTGGATATCAATGAAAAAAAATGATGGGGCGTTTGCGGGAATTTGTTCTTCAATGAGGTCCAGCAAGGCATGTTGGACGGTCAGGAGTGTGCTCATCAGCATCACGCCGATTCCAATGGCCAAGGTCATGGCTTTTGTGAAATTCCCTGGGCGCTGCAGATTGTTAGTGGCATGACGTAACAGCCCACGTTGAGGAAAGGTGATCTGCCGAAGAAGCCAGAATAACCCACTGGTCCCGCTATATAAGGCGACAATGGCGACTAGAAAGGCCCCGGAAAAAAAGAGTCCGAGAGACCACGAATGCGCTTGCCAGATGGCTAACCCTATCAGGCACCCGGCAATCAAGAGGCTGGTTATCCTCTGCATGCGGTCGTTCCACCAATGCTTTAGAAGCGTCATCCATCTGGTTGTCCACGGGTCCGGCTCCTTGTGGGGCGTGGCCAGGTCAACATCTTGGCGAAAGATTGCGGCTGGCGAGACATGCCGGATTGTCAGCAGTGGCCACAGGGAAAAAGCCAGTGTGGCTAATGTGCCAAAGGCGATTCCCCGTAGGATCGGAGTAAGCGTGGGATGTATCGGGAAGGTTTCGGGAATGAAGCCTTGCAGTAACAGAGGCAATCCCTGGTGGAGCGCGGTTCCGAGTATGCCGCCGGCGAGACTGCCCATACCTCCCAGGAGCAGACTCTGTGTGAGATAAATGTGTATGACCTGAGAAGAATCGGCGCCAAGGGTTTTGAGTGTCGCAATGATCGGGGTTTTTTGAGTCAGAAATCCTTGAAGGGTACAGGCCACGCCGATTCCACCCACCAAAAGAATCGTGAGTCCAATCAGGCCAAGGTAGAGTGTGAGTTGGTCTAAAAAACGGCGAAGTCTGGGTTGGGCATCACGGTAGGAGTTGACCTGAACGCCCTCCGGACTGAGGCGCCCACGAAGTTCCCCCAGCCATTGGTCAAGATTGCTTGAAGGAGGGAGCTGAAGTCGATATCGCTCATGAATGCGGCTTCCCGTTTTGACAAGTTCCGTCGCATGCAAGGCCTGCCTGGAAATCATGACGCGAGGGCCTAGGCTAAAGGCCGTGGCAATCTTATCAGGTTCCTTGGCAAGAATGCCTGTGATGATGAAATTGGCTTGACCAATCCGAAGCTCACTCCCAAGATCTAGGTTTAGGCGAATGAGGAGTGATTTCTGGGCGATCGCTCCAAAGCAGGGGAGACGTTGGCAGCCTGATTGTCTTGGTGCCAAAAGCTCCTTGGTTGGTTGAGCCGGTTCAACAATGAGCTTGCCATAGAGTGGATACAACGAGTCCAGGGCCTTCAATTCAACCAACTGCGAAGAGGCTTTTGTGTCAGAATGGTAGGGTTGGTTGGATACAACGGCGGCCATGCCAGCCAACTCTGTAATATGCGACATGGGGATCTTTCGTTCTGCAAGTGAATCTAAGACGTCTTGTCCCTTGGGACTCATCGTGCGTCGCCAAGAAAGTTCGATATCTCCACCGAGCAGACCTCGCGCATCCCCCAAGATGCCGTTTTCTACACTTGTGGCAAACAGGTCAACGGCTACAATGGCACCAACACCTAAGGCGATACAGAGAAACAAGAACGCAAAGCGTGACCATGAACGCGCGGTTTCCCGCCAAGCCAATTTGAGAGCGATAGGTGTCATAGAGGCTGAGGTGTGAAGATTACGCTGAACAAGTGGTGTCATGAACGATGGCCCCATCTTGCAACGTGAGAATACGTTGGGCACGAGCCGCCAGTTCCGAATCATGGGTAACGAATATTAATGTGCTGTCGTGCTGCTCATGCAGTTGCCATAAGAGATCAATCACCAGCTTTCCTGTCGTGCTATCGAGGTTGCCGGTAGGTTCGTCGGCCAAGAGAAGGGGCGGTTGGCTGATAAATGCCCGGGCTAACGCGACGCGTTGCTGTTCCCCTCCGGAGAGTTGAGTGGGATAATGGTGATAGCGTTGCTCCAATCCCACTGCCTGGAGAAGCGTCTTGGCGCGTTCCTCGCCGGTGGAGACTCCCTGAAGCTCTAATGGGAGGGAGACGTTTTCCAGAGCCGTCAGAGTCGGGATGAGATGGAACGCTTGGAAGACATACCCAATGTGTTGGCGACGAAAATGTGCCATCGCCGTTTCTGCCAACGTGGTAATGTTGGTTCCGTCAATGTAGATAGAGCCATGTGTCGGGTGATCAAGCCCGGCCAGGAGGCCTAGCAATGTTGATTTGCCGCTACCTGATGGGCCGACAATCGCCAGGACTTGCTTAGCTGGAACCTCAAAGGAGATGTTGTGCAAAATTTGCACGAGATGGTTCCCGGCGGACAATTGCATGCCAAGCTGGTTGACTGTTATCAGTGGCGTGGAAGAAGAAGATGGGGAAAGAGGTGAGGGAGAATCCGATGAAGGTCGTGACACGTTGGTTAATGGATGGAATGCATAAATTGGACATATGGGAGATGATTCTCCCTCAAGCTTTTAGAACCTTGCCTATCTTATCAGCCTTGGTCTTCTTCTGTCTGGCTCAGTCGGGCTGTGATGGTTCAGGAGATTCACCTGGAGGTATTGTCCCTTCCCAAGGCAACACCGTTCAGGATTCGCGAAAAAAGGAAGATGGACGCTTGGCTCTTCGGCAGGAAGAATCAAGCGATAGGCGTCTTCCTCGAATTGTCGCGTTCGGAGATAGTTTGACAGCTGGGCTAGGAGTTGCCTCGACGGAGTCGTATCCAGGGCAATTAGCGCAGTGGTTACATGAACAGGGATTTGAGTATGAGGTCATCAATGCGGGAGTATCTGGAGAGACGTCGGCTGGTGGGCTCAGACGAGTTGACTGGATTTTGAAGAGCCATCCCACATTGGTCATTCTGGAGTTAGGAGTCAACGATGGGCTTCGGGGGAAGCCCCTGCAAGAAACCTATGAGAATCTCAGTGCCATTATCGAACGGTTGAGATCCGAAGGCGTGAGGGTCGTCTTAGCCGGGATGCGCCTCCCCCTCAATTATGGGGATGATTATACGCAAGAATTTTCTGCTCTGTATGAGCAGCTGGCCAAGGAATATGGGGTCCCGTTCATTCCATTCTTTTTGGAAGGGGTGGCTACGCATCGTCATTTAAATCAAGGGGATGGGATTCATCCAACGGCTGAGGGCTATTCCATTGTCGTACAGAATGTGTGGGGAATCCTTCAGCCAATTCTTAAGGAATTAGATCTTGAAGGCTCAGAAAAAATTATTGCCCCTCTTTCAAGAGAAAGAAGGGCAACAACATCCTGACAGAGCAGGAGAGAATGTGTCTTTTGAATAAATTATAGGTTAGGTCTTGTAGATGTCGTAGGCTCCATACGCAAGGATTATGGCAATCGTCCCATAAAACATGCCTGTGATGCCTTCGTATCCTCCGCCCGGGGCATTGGCCATTGCTGGAGCTGCCGCTAACATGAGAGACGTACTTAAAGTGATAATCCGACTCATACAAATACCCTCACTTTCTGACTAGAATAATCTTGAACCTATTGTTAGATCGGAGATTTTACTCCCCTCTTAACCCCGATTGTAGACAATTTTATTTCTGTGATGCAAGCCGGCTTTCGTGCAGCCAACTCAAGAATGCTAAATTAGCTATTACTACCTATATTCGGTGTGCCCCTTCGGTGACGGATGTTTCTGGATTCGAATGGATACCTAAAAAGTCCTGAGAAGAGGCAACCATTTTAATGAGATGAATACATAGGACTCATGAGGGTTCCAGACGGGAATGGGACCCATCACAGAACGGTGGTTTTTTACTGTGCTTGCACCCACACCAGGCCACTTTCTTTTTCTCTTTGATTTCGACTTCCAGAGGAGAAAAATCCGTTCCGGTGTGTGATCCATCGCAAAATGGTTGGGTTTTGGATCGGCCGCATTGACACCAATAATATGTGCCGGGTTCCATATCCATAACATACGGTGTTCGTTGGGGAATTTCGATAGGATCGGCCATGTTCTCCTCCTTATAAAATTTGCCAAAAAATGGGGGGGCTTGAAAAAACTCTTACCTGAGTAGAGTGCCTCTTAATGGATGAGATGTGCCAAGACCTTGGGATGCCAGGGTATGCGAAAAACGCAAACAGACTTTTCGGTCTGTCGAGGCTTTTCACATATCTCTGGCGCGCAAGGGAGTGGTGCAGATCGCCATAAACAATCGCTCAATTGAGGTACTATCCACATCGGGGCTGAAGGCCGTTGGGACCCAGAGGGGTTAACCAGACGTAGTCAGCAATTCCTTCGTGCAATTCAGCCAGGATCTCTTCATTTTTAGAGGGATCCCAGGCCACGAGATAAATCGTGACGGTTTTGATGGCTGGATGTGTGCGCTTCACTCGCTTGGGAACCGGAACGTCATATTGAATGTGGCCTCCTCCGGTATAGCTGACAAGGGGAGTCTGGGGGGTTGGCCTCTTGTCCAGAAAATTTCGTATGATGGTCGCCATGCCTTCATCACGGATAATGGAAGCCTCAAAAATTCGTCGATAAACATGATCGGGTAATTTGGGATGACATGCGGTAATTTGTTCAAAGATGAGCGATTCATATTCCGGGTTATTGGTGACTCCCTCCGTCATAGTCCAAGACGCAAAATCAGAGGCCCTAAGGGCTTCGGTTAATCCCTTGGTCGCGACCAGTCGAACTAAAGACCTAGGGGGATTTAACCCCAGCAATGGCAAATGGTAAGTACGGGCATAGTCGACAAGGGGTTGGTAATCCGGAAAGTCGCCACCCCAATTCTCTTTCCATCGTGATTCTTCCAAAAACTCTGCGACGGTCATTTCCGGTTTGTTGATGTATCGATCTAATCCGGCCTGGCCATCCCAACTCAACATTTCCATAGCCAAACCTGGTAGGCGTTGGTGCTTGCGCAGCATGTCGAGAACCGTAATGGCGGCTTCAATATGGGACGGTGTGTAATGTTCCTCGCCAAGAAAGATAACATCGGCGGCTAAGAGATGAGGGATCAGGTCATCAACAGTCAGAAGCGTTTGATCAGAAACATCATAAATTTGGCCGACCTCAAACGAAGGCTTGGGTTGAAGCGTCGTACATCCCAAATGCCCATAAATAAAAAGTGCACTGAAGATGAACTGAAAAACGAGGGGTTTTATTTGAGAAATATTCCTCAGTTTCATACGGAGCATGGTGTAACATAGTCCCTTCATCGGGGCAATAAAGGCAAGAGAAAAAATTCTTGTACCAGCATATCAATAATGGCTATGGTGGTTGAGTGTTGTGAGGATTCATCCCCTGCTTTATTGTAAAACGCCATTTTTGTGGATAATCAGATAGTGGACATCCAAGAGTTTCGCACACGAATAAAGGCGATTCGGCAGACGTTCCCTCAACATTGGGAAACCAGCCGGAAGTTGATGGCCCCAGAATCCTTATCAGTCACCCTACCCGCGCTTATCCAATCTATTCAAGAAGCTCCATTAGTGCCAAGCCTTCAGAAACGCTTGATCAATGCGTTGCAACAGGTTGGGTCGAAAACAACAACGAAAGAGGTGCATCAAAACCTAAAAGACCTCACGGGCTTGCCACCCTCCAAGGCTGTTCGGGCGCTCATCGTATGGGGAATCCTGGCAGTAAACGAACCTCAGGCCGACAGGGATGATCTTTCTACAGAGGAATTGGAGCGTCACCTGAGAGAGAGACTAAATCCTTACGACATTCTTCTTCACTCGCCCTCCCCCTCATTGCTGGATATTGGGGCCGGTGATTTAACCTTCGAAAGGGAATTGGTTGATCAGTATATTCCTCAATTGCGCGCAAAAAATACATTGTTCAGGTTGCATGCCTTTGATCGTTTAGCTCCTGGATCACGAGTGGGTGGGATCTATCACAAAAACCCTGATTATGAGGGGTACTTGAAGAGTTTTCCCGTAGAAGAATTAAATTACCAATTCTGGGGTGGGATGGATGTAGAGCGATTTGGTTCTGCGAAAGGGGCCCTGCCGCGGTACACGATGTGTACCTGCCATGCCCCCGCCAATCCCACCTTTGCCTATGAACCCAGCCGGGTAGATTCATCGTTAATTCTCGATCACCTCCAAAAAACCCGTGGGCAATTCCATCCTGCTCGATATGAGGGGGAGCCCGTGTTAGAAGTCTCCCATCAGGGGAAAATTCTGACCTTCCCACCTTGGAAATTCCATATTCTTGGCCCACTGGCCCTGTTGCAATTAATGGGTGAGCGGAGTCGGGTCGTGGTGTTATCCGCTATTGATGATGAGGTTTTTTGGGAAATATTGAGTCAGATCTTAGCGGATAATCAGTTTCGTCCTCCAAATAGAATTTTTTCCAAAAAAAACATTCCGGTAATCTTTGGCGACGTCTATCAAGCATTGTCTGCACTGAGTATTGGTGCACGAGTCGATTTGTCCACGATAGCTAAACTTCGAGATCCTATGCCTTTTAGGGCAACGCACCAAAAAGAATTCTCCACATTTTCTAATTTTCGGTATGTGGAAATTCGACGAGGCGCGTTCTTGGAGAACATCCCTAGTAGTTTCACGGCAAGGCAGTTTTCCCTTATGAAAGAAGAATCCACTCCCTGGTGGATTGTCTTCATCCCAAATGTTTAGACAAATGGAAAAAATCGGCTAGAATAAAAAACCTGATTGGGAAATGAGAGGAGTGGGAAAGAAGTTGAGAGAAATTGGAGCGGGAAAGGGGATTTGAACCCCCGACCCTCGCCTTGGCAAGGCGATGCTCTACCACTGAGCTATTCCCGCTCTATTTGAGAAGTTTTGTTTGATTCTAGTGGGCACCCTATAGCCTGTCAAGCGAGGTGACCATGAGATATACTTATCCTGGTTCTTAAGATAGATCTGGCAGAATCCGAAAAAATAAAGGAATGAAATCGTTAATCTAGGGAGAAAGTGAACATGTACATCAGTGTTATCGGTACCGGATATGTTGGTCTCGTCACGGGAGCGTGTTTTGCGGAATTTGGTCTCAATGTGGTGTGTATGGACAGAGACGAGGGCCGTATTGCTTCTTTAGAAAAAGGGCAAGTGCCATTTTATGAACCAGGGTTAGCCGAGCTTGTCACAAAAAATGTGAGCGCAGGGCGTCTACGTTTTACGAGCGATTTGCATAAAGCCGTGGATGAGGCCCTTGTCATATTTATTGCGGTGGGAACCCCTTCCCGTCCAGATGGTTCTGCCGACCTTTCATTCGTGGAGGAGGTTGCCAAAAGTATTGGGACTCGCATGACTGGCTTTAAAATTGTGGTCAACAAATCGACCGTACCTGTGGGAACGGCAGATCGTGTTCGGGATATTATTACAAAGAACCAACCCAGTCCTATTAATTTTTCCGTGGTCTCCAACCCTGAGTTTCTTCGCGAAGGATCGGCACTTGAAGATTTCATGAGACCGAATCGGGTCGTGATTGGAGCGGACAGTCCTGAGGCCGTGGCTATTATGAAAGATTTATATCGACCCCTGTATTTAATTGAAACCCCTATTGTGGTCACGGACATTCGGACAGCGGAAGTTATTAAATATGCGTCAAACGTGTTTTTAGCCACCAAAATCTCCTTTATTAATGAAATGGCCAATCTCTGTGAAATGGTGGGTGCCGATGTACAGATGGTTTCGAAAGGGATGGGTTTGGATAAGCGGATTGGGTCAAAATTTTTACATGCTGGTCCAGGGTATGGAGGCTCGTGTTTTGGGAAAGATACCGCAGCCCTCATTAACATTGGATCAGAAGCTGGCTATGAAATGGTGCTGGCCCAAGCAACAAGAAAAATTAATGAGGAGCAGAAGGTGAGGATGGTAGAGAAGATTCGTGAAGCTGTGGGAGAGCTTCAGGGAAAAACGATTGCCCTTTTAGGATTGGCTTTTAAACCGAATACCGATGACATTCGAGATTCCCCGGCGTTATCTATTGCGAGACAGCTGATGGAGCAAGGATGTGCCGTGCGAGCTTATGATCCAGAGGCCTTAGAAGCTTCGATGCGAGAGAACCCAAAGCTCATTCCCTGTCGGGATGCGTATCATGCTGTGGAGGGAGCTGATGCTGTGGTCTTAGTCACTGAATGGAATTTATTCCGCAATCTCGATTTTGAACAAATTGGATCCAAGGTCAAATCCAGCATTTTTATTGACCTTAGAAATGTCTACGAACCTCAGCGAATGGCCGAACAGGGATTTTATTATGTCTCGGTCGGTCGAAAGGCAGCTGGAACAAACCCCCTCACGGCGAGTCGTTAGCCAAGAAGGGGGTTCGCGCGCTTCTATTTCCGTTTATACCCCATTCGATCTAAGACTTTCATGATCCGTTTTTGCAGTTTCTCATCCGCTTCACCTAAGGCCTGGGCCAATGGCTCCACGGCAGGCTTGCCGATTTTTCGCAGAATTTCCGTAGCGGATTGTCGAAGGTCATCTTCCTCATTGGTCAACAATGGCACGACGTCAAGCACGCATGGGGCTCCAATTTTAATGAGCGCTTCATAGGCACGCTGACGGACATCACCGACTTCATCACTCAGCATTTCCACCAAGGGCTTTACGGCTGCTTCGACCCGAAGCTCTCCGAGCACTTCAATCGCATGTTTGCGGTTCAGCCAATGGGTATCGCTCAGATCCAGCAAGGCCGCATCGGCCGCCGCAACATTTGGATCTTTTGAGCGAATACGAAAACTTTTGACGATACGTTTGCCGTCTTCTTCGACAACTCGAAGCGTGGCGCCGTCGCCAATTTTAATTTTATGTAAATCCTCAATCGCTTCTTCTCCGACGTCCAAAAGGACGGTTTTCCCGTCGTAGGCTAACAACTCCACTTCGATTTGGTTGGTCTCAAGATTGATCATCGTGACTTTTTCGGTCACAAGATTAAAGCCATCCTTTTTTGTGCCAGATTTCGGGCCGATGGAGATGAGTTTTGCTGGTGCTTCATTTGCCATAATAATGATGTATCCTCAGGTATAAAGTGAACAAATCAAAAAATCTAAATAAAATGACTCCTATTTCGAAGAACTTGGACTCCAGCCCAAGCTGGAGAGCGCGCCCTCTACTGTATCGCGTACCATCTCATTCTCATCTTCCAGCAAGGGGACTAAGGCATCGATGGCTCGATTATTTTTTAAACGTGCGAGTGATTCGGCCGCATTTCGGCGAACCAACCAGTCTTCATCAGCCAAGGCCTCAATGAGGGGGTCCAATGATTCAGGATCGCCGATTTTCCCCAATGCCTCAGCCGCATGCCGGCGCACTATCCAATTTGAGGCATGCAGTCCTTCGACTAAGGCCGTGGTGGCCCGCGAATCTCCCAGTTTTTTTAACACTCTTGCGGCATCTTCTCGAAGGGTGGCATCCATGAGGGCATCGATTAAGCCAGGTACGGCGTCCGGGTGTCCAATGCGTTCCAACGCCCAAATGGCCGCAGTCTTCACTCCGCCGTCTTTATCATGGCGAAGGGCATGAACGAGGGGCTCCACAGACTTGTGTGCACGTAATTTCCCCAAAGCACTGGCGGCCTGTTCCCGGACTGACCATTCTTCATCGTCTTTGAGGGCTTCGATCAGCGGGTCAATGGCTGGTTCTCCAATTTTTACCAACGCACTGGTGGCAGCCTCCCGAATCACACAATCGTCTTCCAAAAACATTTCAATCAGCTTCGGGATCGCCTCCGACCCAACTTCTCCCAAGCGAGAGGCGGCATGATCCCGTAATGCTTCGTTGTCATCCCGAAGTGCCGACAACAAGGGATCAACGTGATTCTGTTCCATCATGCAGTATTACTCCTTTCCAGCCCAAGCTTCTTCATCCATTTCCCTTTGTGCAGTGGCGGCTTCCAGTTTGTCAAGGATCACCCCTGAATTATAAGAAATCAGCCCGTCGCGATCGGTCTTTAATCGCGCAAAAAGTTCAGCATGAGGCCGCAACACTTCGACATCTTTGACCTTTTCTAAGGCTTCCACTGCTAAAATGCGAAGGGGCCGAATTGGAATGACCTCAATATATAATTCAACAGGTCGGGAATCACCAATGAGCCCTAAGGATTTGAGCGCATGCTCCTTCACGCCGGTGTCCTTGTCCGAACGCAGGCGGTCCATCAAAGGTTCGACGGCACGGACATCGCCAATTTTACCTAAGGTGTCGGCGGCGGCTTCTCGCACGATCCAGTCGTCATCCTCCAAATATTCCAACAGAATTTCGACAGCCGGTCGTCCAATGCGATGAAGTTGGATGACGGTTTCTTGTCGAACCCCTTCTTTTAATTCCGATTCTTCCACGGCTCGTAAATCGTCGAGAAGTTGTTCAATGCGATCTCGGATCGCACCCAGTTTGCGCAAGGTGTCGGTGGCGAGATCACGAAGCTGAGGATCTGCCATGGCATCCACGAAGGCATCGGCCGACCGGGGGTCCAGTAAATGGGCCAAAATTTCTGCGGCACGTTCACGGATAGATTCATCGGGATCCTTCAGGCGTTCGGACAGTGGCCCGATAGACGTGGGAATCACCCCTAATAACGCCGTGACGCGTTCTTGAATACGATCGTCCGTTAAATGTTCCAACAGCGCGGCTGCCGTCTGTTCGTCCAGAACCCCTGCCAGGTGTTCAAGGGCATCCATCGTGGCCTGACGAACCTGGTCGTCCTCGTCTTTCATGAGGCCCGCCAGGGCAAGGCCTGCTCGAGGATCCCCCAGTCGTGCCAGCATCCTGATCGCTTCGATTTTATAATGCGTGGTTCCGTGACCAATCGCTTGGATAATGGCTTCAACGGCTTTGGGGCCACCTTTCATGCAGGTAGATGTGGCGCGCATGCGTCGCCAGTCTTCCTCGTGATCCAGCTCAGAAATAATGGTTTCGAAGGTTTCTCTTGGCATTAATTTTCAATCGTTTGGTGGTTAGAGGCGAATTTGTCCGGGTCGCCATCCGAGGCACGAAAGGGATTCCAACACATGCCGACGCAGATTGTCATTCTTTGTGGTTTTCAATAGTTGTAATAAGGGCGTTTTGGCGGCTGCACCAAAGTGCGTTAAGGCTTCTGCGGCTTCTTGACGAAGCAAGGTGCTTTGCAAAGCCTGCATCAGCACTGGGATCGCTTGGGGATCGCCAATGGTGGCGAGAGCCTTGACGGCGGCTTCCAAAGGGGGAAGGTCTTCTTTGTATTTCGGGTCGGTGCAGCCTTCCATGCGGTCTTCATAGGCATCGGCAGGAAGGGATTTTACCAGGGCCATTAAGGGGGGAAGGGCTTCCACGGCTCGCAAATTCCCTAAAGCCTCAATCGCTTTCAGTTGCAAGGAAGGTGTGGTGAGCGAATCTAATAACAGAGGAATGGCATGGGCATCACCAATCTGTCCTAAGGCTCGGACGGCATCCTGTCTGACGGCGGAGTCGGAATCGTGTACGATCAGATGCATTAAGGGCGCCACAGCAGCCTGAGGTTTTAAGAGTGTCAATGCTTCGACCGCACGCAAGCGAATTCTCCAATTAGAATCTTGCAATCCCTTGAGAAGTGGCGGAATGCTGGCTTCCCCTATAGCTTGGATCGCGTGGCAGGCTTCATCACGGACGGCAGGAACTTTATCTTGAAGGAGTACAATCAACGTCTCAAGGGAACGAGGATTCTTCAGACGGGTCAGTCCTTTTGCGGCTGACATGCGCACAATCCAATTGGGATTCAGGAGGGCTGCTAACAAGGGTTCGAAGACCTGGTCATCGGCAATGGTCGCAAGAATAGAGGCCGCGGTTTCTTGGACTTGAAGATTTGGATCCTGAAGACAAAACCCTAAAGGTAGAACCGCCGGTTGCCCAAGAGCAGTCAACGAGGAAGCTGCTGCCTCCCGAACCGCACGATCTGAGTCCCGAAGGAGGCGAATCAGTGGTTGGATGCTTCGAGGATCGTCAAATTGGCCTAGAGCGACTGCGGCATCCTCACGGATACCCCAATCCTCGTCATCTAATGCCGCAATATGTTCAGCTACAGAATCAGCCATATCCATGGATCACAGAGAAATGGGGCAGGCTCCTTTATTTTTAGCGCAGGGGAATTCTGTATTCCCTAGGGAAAACCCGAACGTCGACGTTACCACACGATTTTTTTGGCGGTCAATCTGGAGGCCGGAGGAAGGCGACAAGAAGAAGGTCGGGGAAGTTACACCGACCGAAAGACGGCTAACAGGTCGCTCAAAGCCAGCATCTTCACCCGGAGGATTTCCCGTTCTTTCTGGAGAACCTGTTGAGCTTCCCCATTGACTGGTTGTTTAAGGTAATCCTGGCACATGTTGGTGACATGCTGAAATTCGGCTTCGGCTTTATCTTTCACCACACGGTTGGTGGCCAATAAATCGACAACTTGGTCATGCGTGGTGGACAAATGTTGCTGAAACTCCTGTTCGGGAAGCGAACGCCGGTGTTCTTCATCTAAGCATCGATCAATATATTGACCAAGAAAAACATAAAACCGGAGCATGGTTTCAGTGGTTGTAATATGGGGTGGATTGGGATCTTGTTCGGGCATGGGCGCTCCTTTAGAGAGAATGTTGCCAGAGTGGTAAAGCCAGGGCTTGTTCCACTGTCGCTATCGTGGGAACAATCCCTTCAAAATTGATATCTTTCAAGTTCGTGTCTACCTCACCGCAATGGCCAGCTAGGGTAAGGCGGATGGAGGTTTGATTCAGCTGTTGGTAGGTGGTGACGATTTGTTCGATGGCCATGTTGTCAATAAAGTTGACCTGGTTCAGGTCCAGGATCATATGTTGGGAACAGTGAGTTGTTTCCGCATGTTTTAAGGTGGAAAGGAAATGTTCCATAACATGAAAATCAAATCATCTCGAAAGTTCAAGCACTACAGCGCCCTTTTCAACTTTCTTTGAAACATGCAGCATAGAATATCCTCCAATTCGAGAACAGGCCTGTACATCCTGGTCATCAAGAGTGGATAGGGTAGATAGAAGAGCTTACACAAGAGTAACGGGAAACGTAAAATAAAGCTACCGGGGAAATAAAGAATTTGAGAGTAAGGAAAATTGGACAGAACAAAAAAGAAAAAGTTGACAGAGGGATCTAGGGTTGGCCGAGTTGATCTGTTGGTTGAGAAGACGTGAGGAGATGAAGTGTTAACGCCCTTATTTTGCATACGTCGCGATGATCGTGGTATCTGTCACCGACTTCTCAAAATGACGTTGCCTGACTGTGAGATACTCAGCGTTTGAGAAGAATGCATTCTTTGATTCATGGTCCGGAAAGGAAATTGTAAATACGCGGTTAATCGGGGACTGTGTCTTAGACTTGAGCACTTCCGAAATTTTGAAATCGTAGCCAAATCCTCCGCCGTAGCATTCAAGAATTGGCATCATTTCGTCCCGATATGATTGATAGCCCACCTCATCCACGACCTGTAGCCCCACGAGTGTTTCGATAGCCATATTAATTTGCCCTTTCAAAAACTATAACTATTCCAATTAATATCCGCAGTGTCTGGGCGCATAATTTTACTAACCGGAATGATTTGAATGTACGAAGCCCGTCATCTATTGTACCTTTGCATCCTTGCCAGTTTCTAAGGTTAAGAATCGAGCAAAACCTACCTACGAACTTCTTCTTTGAAGGATTTGAGGAGGGAGATGATGAGGATGATCATGACGAAGACGAAGGGAAAGGCCGCCAGGATGGCCCCAGTCTGGAGGCCTTTGAGGCCGCCTGACCACAATAGAATGGCAGCCGAGAGAGATTGAATGATACCCCATGTGAATTTAATGTGATTCGGGGGGTTGAGGCTGCCGTTGGTGGTGAGCGTTCCCAGTACGAAAGTGGCGGAATCGGCTGAGGTGATAAAAAAGGTGCCGATCAAGAAGATGGCAATGAGCGACATGATTGTGCCCATGGGGTATTGCTCCAAGACCGTGAAAAGCAAGACTTCCATGCCCTGCTTGTCCATGACGGTTTTCAGGGGCACGTCCTGAAAGAGCTCTAACGCGATCCCGGTTCCACCGAAGACCGTAAACCAAAAGGCACAAAAGAGGGATGGAACAAGTAGGACGCCCAGCACGAATTGGCGCACCGTTCGGCCTTTGGAGATCCTGGCAATGAAGGTGCCCACAAACGGGGCCCATGCAATCCACCAGGCCCAATAAAACAGGGTCCAGTTATGAATCCATGTGGAATCTCGGAAGGGCGCCAGATTAAGGCTCATGGTCGGAAGGTTTTGAAGATAATGCCCAAAGGTTGACGGGAAGAGGGTCATGATAAAGTTGGTGGGCCCGAGAAATAGTAGAAAAAAGAGTAACGACAGGGCCAAGATCATATTGAGATTGCTGAGGTATTTGATGCCGCGATGGAGGCCCGTTTGGGCTGAGAGCATAAAGAGCATTGTCACGATGGCGATCAACAGTAATTGAGTCGTGAGTGAATTCGAAATACCAAACACATACGATAGTCCTCCGCTGATCTGCACGGCGCCAAATCCCAGAGAAGTGGCCACCCCGAAGACGGTTGCAAAGACGGCGATCACATCCACGGCTGTTCCCAGAGGCCCGGTCGCATGTCTACCCAGCACCGGTTGGCAACTCAAACTAAATAGCCCCGGCATCCCTTTTCGAAATTGGAAATAGGCGAGGGCCAAGCCCACCATGGTGTAGATACCCCAAGGGTGTAGGCCCCAATGAAAGAACGAATATTGAAGGGCCAAGCGAGCGGCCTGCGGGGTTCCTCCTTCTCCAATGGGCGGGTCATGAAAATGGGACGTGGGTTCGGCGACGCCCCAAAACACCAGACCGATACCCATTCCGGCGCAAAATAGCATGGCAAACCAGGTGAGGAGGTTGAAGTCCGGCTTGGCTCCGTCTGGTCCGAGTGGAATATCCCCCCATCGGGAAAAAATGAGGCAGAGGGCGCAAATCAGAAAGCTGGTTGCGGCTAATACATACAGCCAGCCAAACGAATCCAGAATGGATGCTTGAAGGGCGCCGGTGATTTTTGCCAAATGTTTCGGAGCCAGTCCGCCCCAGAAGAGGAACAGAAACGCCAATGCGCATGAAATATTGAAGACCGAAGTCGTGGATTTTAGTGGGTTCATGGAGCGACGGGGCTTAGAGCCAACGTGTAGCCCTACCATAATTAGGCACAGTGAACAAGGAAGATGCCTTCGAGATTCTCGGGTCGAGAGATGATTCCACCATTTCGCAAATGGGTAATAGGTATTGGGAAATGTGGCGGGAAAGTTGGCAATCGCCAAGTCATTAAAGGCGATTGCTTCGTTTCCCTCTGCCATTTCAACGATTGATTACTTAAAAGGGTTGCTCTATTCGGCTTAACGGGTTAGATTTAAAATGTCCTCGACAAACGATTGGGCCTTCCAAACGCTCGCCAGAGAACTTCGAAGGTTCTTTTTATTTCCTGATCAAGGGGAAGGCAGGGGTTTATGCCTATGAGCGTGCCTTCTTTCGCCTTTCCCAGTCTAAATACAGTTGCCTTTTTCTCACTTTTACTTATGCAGTAATGAGAATGTGAGGGAAGCGGCCCTTGAGGAGGTGTTTCCATGATTCAGAAGCAAGCCTATGGTGATAATCCTATCGCTAAACGAAAAACCGATTTGTACAAAGAGGAATATGTCCATAGTTTTGTTCAAAAATGGGATGACCTGATCGATTGGGATGCCCGAGCGTCGAGTGAGGGGGACTTTTTTATACGGCTTTTGAAGGAGCGTGGCGTCCGACGTGTGTTGGATGTGGCGACCGGAACCGGGTTTCATTCCATCCGGCTTTTACGAGCGGGCTTTGAGGTTACCAGTGCTGATGGCAGTCCGGAAATGTTAGCCCAAGCCTTTGCGAATGCTAAGCGCGCGGGATTCATTATGCGGACCATTCAAGCCGATTGGCGCTGGTTGAGCCGGGATATTCACAATAAGTATGATGCGGTGATTTGCCTTGGGAATTCTTTGACTCATCTTTTTTCCGAGCAAGATCGGCGAAAAGCTTTGGCTGAATTTTATACCGCGTTAAGACATGATGGGGTGCTTATTCTGGATCAACGTAATTATGATGGTATTTTAGACAGTGGGTTTACTTCAAAGCATGTCTATTACTATTGCGGGGATAATGTGAGCGCTGAGCCAGAATATGTGGATGAAGGGCTCGCCAGGTTCAAATATACCTTTCCCGATGGCGAAAAATTTCATTTGAATATGTACCCCCTGCGGAAAGAATATACTCGTCGACTCATGAATGAGGTGGGTTTTCAGCAGGTGAAAACCTATGGAGATTTCCAAGAAACGCATAAGGTTGAAGATCCGGACTTTTATGTCCATGTCGCCGAAAAGCTGTATAAAAATGAGGAACGGCCCAAGACCATCCTAGGGAGTTTGGGGAGTCAGGCCTATTCAACTGCGGTCGATACGGCTCGGGAATATTACAACAGTTCGGATGCGGACCGCTTTTATGCCACGATTTGGGGCGGAGAAGATATTCACATTGGCCTGTACCATTCTGACAACGATTCAATTGTTGAGGCCAGTCGACGGACAGTGGAAAAAATGGCGTCGTCCGTCAAAAATCTTGATTCGAAAACCCGCGTGTTGGATATCGGGTCGGGGTATGGGGGCTCAGCCCGTTATCTCGTGAAAGAATTCGGGTGTCAGGTGGGCTGCCTGAACCTAAGTGAAACCCAAAATAAGCGGAATCGAGAACTCAATCAGAAAGCGGGCATCAGCTTAGCGATTAATGTCATTGATGGCAGCTTTGAAGATATTCCCCTGCCAGACGGGAGTGTCGATTTGGTCTGGTCTCAGGACGCCATTTTACATAGTGGAGACCGTAAAAAAGTCTTTGAAGAAGTCTCTCGTGTCTTGGGTAAGGGGGGGCAATTCATTTTCACCGATCCGATGCAAAGCGACAAGTGTCCAGAAGATGTGTTGCAACCGATTCTCGACCGCATTCATTTAGATTCCTTGGGGTCTATTGAATATTATCAACAAGTGGCCAAAGATCTTGGATTGAAAGAAGTCCAGATTGTTGATTTATCCAAGAATTTGGCGTCCCATTATGCACGGGTTCTTGAAGAACTTGTGGCGCAACACAACGCCCTGATTCGTGTGTGTACGGAAGAATATTTGGCCACTATGCAGGTAGGATTACAGCACTGGGTAGATGCCGGCATGTCCGGGCATTTGACCTGGGGGATCTTACACTTTCAAAAAGGCTGAAGTAGTGAAATGTGAGACGGGAGAAGTAAAAAGTTAGAGATAAAAAATAATAGGCAGACTTGAGACAGTCTTTCGGTTCTGCCTCTTTTTCTCCTTACTTTTCACCTCTCACTTTCATTGAGGAGTTACCGTTCGATTTTGAGGCCCTTGGCTGGTTGAGCAATATCACCGCTTTTTCCAAACCGGCCTTCCCCACCTTCGCCGAGCACATTCACGGTATCGGTATACTCAATTTCTCGCGCTTCTTTGCTCTGGCTGTCTTTTGGCTGCCATCCCAGCTTGTCTAGAGTGTCGAGCGCCACCTTTTTTAAGGCGCCGGCTGCCGTCATGCGAGTGGTGGCAAATGCCAGCACTCGCTCGCTTTCTTTTTCGACTTTTGAAAGTTCAGGGTCATGGAGAAAGGACACCAGTGGTTCAATGGCCGCATCACCGATCATGACTAACGAGTTGGAAGCGTAGTCACGAAGCACGAGATCCTTGAGTAAGAGAACAAGATCCGGAATGACTTTGGGATGGCGAAAATGGCCAAGGGCTGTAGCCGCAGCTTCTTTGATCAAAAGGTCTTCACTGATGATGCAGCCTGGCGTTGGTTTTCCATCTTGATGAATGCCTTTTCCTCTCAAGGCATCCAACACGGGCTGGAAGGCCCGAGGGTCTCCAATCATTCCTAACGAGGCGATGGCATGCCGCTTGACCGTCCCGTCTTTCATGGCTTCCATCAGGGCATCGATGGCTAGCGGGTCACCAATATTGCCCAAAGCAATGGTGGCATCTTCTCGGACCGCCCGATCGGGATCCTTGATCATTGCGATGAGTGCCTCGACGACCCGGGG
This sequence comes from Nitrospirota bacterium, assembly GCA_029881175.1. GTDB lineage: Bacteria > Nitrospirota > Nitrospiria > Nitrospirales > UBA8639 > Nitrospira_E. Next base: position 20,097 of record JAOUNC010000001.1, read on the forward strand.
TTCCTTCACCCAAGGTTTTCCCATCTGATAGTCGGTCGTCATGCCCCCCAAAGCCCGGACGCCATGGCAACGTACTACGAAATGAGGATCTTTCAGCGTTTCCAGCAAAGCGTCGACTGAAGGTGCCCCAATGTACATTAACGCCGTTCCAGCCGTTTCGCGCACGATTTTTGATGTATCTTTAAAGAGTTTAATCAGCGTAGGAATGGCCCGCGGATCTCCAATTTTCCCTAAGGCTTCGGCTGCGGCGCTTTTCACGGCACCGTCTCGGTCACGGCAGACAATCATTAATCCTTGGACCGCTTCAGGGTCACGAAGTTCTCCAAGCGTCTTAGCGGCCTGTTCGCGCACGCGCCAACGTTTATCTTTGAGACAGGTGAGTAATGTCGGCACGACTCCTTTGCCCATGGAGGCCATGGCTTTGACTGCTTCAGCTTGCACTTCCATCATGTTGTCGTTAAAGAGGGTAATAAGTCCCCCAATCGCCTGGTCCCCGCCAAGTTTCGCGAGGGCCCAGCCCACATGAGATCGAACCGACCAATAGTCATCTTCCAATGCCGCCAATAGGGGTTCCAGCGTTTTGGGGTCAGCGTGTTCAGTAAGGGCCTTAGCCGCTTCCTCGCGAGTCGCGTCATCTACATCTTCGAGGGCGTCGAGCCAGTCTTGTACAGAATTTGACATATTAGGCCTTTGTCATCATTGATTGTTTTATTTTGGATAATCTGGTTCTTGAGGGTAGGGTTGGGTATGGCTGCAATGAATCGTTAAGGCTTGGGTCCCCCGCCCTTTCACGCATTGATCAAGTGAATTGGAAAATTCCAATGTTCCGGATAAGGTGACTTTGAATAAAAAATCAAAGGTGAAAGTTCCAAACCGGTATTCCCCGGGTTTGAGCTTCAATTCTTTTACCTGGGTGGTTTTATAGGCATCCATGTTGATGGGATCTTTTGTCCAAATCAACGGGGTCATGCCGGGCACATGCCACCAGGTTGGTGGGTTGAGTGCGCTGGGATCAATCGTAATAGGAAATTCCCGCAAGAGTGGATTGGTGGGCTCCGCACCCTGTACCACTGAGCCAATCATGAGCGGGATGCAGATCAGAAGGCCGCACAAGCAACGTATGCGTAATGTGGTCAGAATAGTTGAATGATTCATGGCGTTCTTATCGGTAAATTTTTTCGAGTTCATTTTCGGTCGTTTGTCGTTTTGGTATTGATTGGAAAATGCCTGTGATCGCCTGACTGTCCCATTCTGTGTGGGTGTCCAATCCCAGGGCATACATGATAGTGGCCGCCGTATCAAGTAAGGTCACGCGTTGGTAAATGGGGTGTTGATGCTTCACGTTCGCCCCCCAAGCGATCCAGGGAACAGTGGGATCCAAATCCGCAGCCTTTGCTTCTTTCCCCTTTGCGATGGAAGGGTGGATAGGGCCACTATTGAGTCCAGTGACAATGAACATCGTCCGGTCCAAGACTCCAATTTCCTGGTAATTCTTTTTGATTTGGTCAACGGCGTTATCAATGGCTGTCACGGCTGCGGAGTATTTTGGTGAATCCCAGCCATATTTTTGTCCAATCCGAGCGGCGGTTGGAAAATGTGTCACCAATAAATTGGGAACCCCAAAGAGGCGGAATCCATGTCCTTCCCCACTGGTGACTTTGGTGAGGAAGTCTTTGATATACACGGATACGGTTTCTGGCGTGCATTGGGGTTTGGTGTAGCCGCAGACCTGAGAGTCCACATAGATTTCTGGCCGGATCAATTGATAGAGCCGTTCATCCATAAGAAATACCCCGGTGTCTCGGCCACCTGCTAGATCCATGTAATCAAAGACGGTGGGAGAACGCATGAACGATCTGGCAAAATCGTAATGTTCCCAGTCAGCAGTGATCCGATGCTTCTCCACTGGCAGCCCAGTGATGAGAGACGCCATGGCTGACACGGTGAGAGGAGGAGTGATGGATTGCGCAGACCATGATGCCACACCTTCTTGAGCGAACTGCGCTATATGGGGTGCGGCTCCGTTTTGAATTGCGGAGGATTTGATGCCTTCCAGGACAACGAGGACGATATGTTCAGCTTGTGCAGCTTGTGCAGCTTGAAGAGGGAGCATTCCCCCATAGATAAGCCACAAGAAGCTCACCATTCCCAACATCCACCCGTGTCTTTTGCCTGTAAATTGTCGCTGGTATTTTTGCCGAAAAGTACTCATGATCTCTGTTCTGCTCCACTTCAAAAATAGACATGAATAGCGAAAAAATTAGTGAATACGTACGAATGCTCGATAATGCTTCTCTTGCTAGGAGGTGCTCATCGGGATCACATCAAGGCACTTGAAGATATCATGCAGATTTTCAGGCGGTCAACCAATCTAGAGGATGTCATGGTCAAGCGTAGCATGGTTTTAAGAAAAATTGATTCGCCCCTTGCTCTTGGAAGTCGATATGGTCTAAGAGAGTAGCCTTCCTACGCGGAGGGGGTTTATTTCATGCCTCAGAGCAATAATTTTCAACATGCTCAGTATTCTCGTTCCAATCCTGAAGGGCGGGTGTCCTATCCGGCTTTTGATCCAGGATCCCCTCTGGGCTCCCCGCTGTGGAATCAGGCCATGGGTCAGGTTGGTGGTCGATTAACACGGGCAAGCGTAAAAGGTATTCTCTTTTTGAATGGACACCCGTTTTGCGATCTATTTGGCGCGGCTCGCTTGGATGCAGTCGGAGGCTTAAAACGTGGCTATTCACGAGGAATTTCTGGGCTGGAATCCTTGCTGGCGCTTCTGAGGCCCGCAACCAATGGGATCGTTGAGAGCGGGGATCCGATCCACCCCCCTCTTCGCAATGACCAAGCAACCCAAGAGGCCTTGGATGGGATGGCGCAAGAAGTCGGAAATTTTACCACGGACTACGTGAGAAGTTTTGAACAGGGTCTTCATCATGAGGGAGGTTCGTCTATTCCTTGCGCTCGGTATGTGTGGTCTTCCATGAATAATCATGTCGGGCGAGTGGAAGCTGCGATGGCCTTGATGGAGGTTCTTCAACGGTGGGGTTCTGAGCTGGCAATTTCGAAGGATGATCGTATTTTATTGATCGCCCATGGCCACGCAGGTCAGGTCTTGGCTCTTCTTTCTAATCTTGTTACCCGTGGAGAATCAGAGGCTCGGGCAAGAATTTTTGAAATTTTAGCGAAATATTGGGAGGCCTGTCCTGCAGAGGGTCGGTCGGTTGAACAATTGGAAATGCTCTATCAAATGTTAGTAGATAAACGGTTTTTAGCTGGGGCTTCTGTTGATATGGTGACGCTAGGTACGCCTATTCGGTATGGATGGGATATTGATGGCGTGGGTCGTCTACTTCATGTGGTGAACCACCGAAAGATTCGAGCGGACGGGAAGGCCTGGTTGGCGAAGATGGAGTTGCCTCAAGTGGCTTGGGAAATGCCTTACCAAACGGGCGGTGACTATGTACACCAATTAGCGGTGGCGGGGACTGATGATGTCCCCGTTTCTCCTGAGGCTCTTCAAGCCAATATGGATTTTCGTGATATTTGTGAGCCCTACGATGGGTTTGAGCGATGGTTGGAATGTACAAGGCGGACCACCCGATGTCCTAATGATGGACAATGTTTGTTGGTGGAATATGGCATTCAAGCTGATGAGGAAGCCCCTCGTCAGCATTTATTTGGGCATGGGTGTTATACCAAGAGCCGGGCTATGGTATTTACGGCCCAAGAAATAGCGAAGGCTTTCTATTCGTAATCTTGCAAACCCCTACATGTCATCCTGTTGGTCGGCGTTACCTGGGCCTTTTGCCATGAGGGGAATAGACATAAAGACACATTGATTAATTTTCAAACCCTATGCTATCAATCAGGGCTTTCCCTCAAGGCGCTCTGAGCGAACATGAAGCGTTCTTTTTTATTTAAGGGGGTTTCAGTGAGGTATCGCGTTGAGAATGCTGGTCTTTTTAATATAGAAGAAGGATTGGAACTCACTTTCTGTCAACTTTTCGAGATATGAGCCTATGATCATTGGTGTTGTCAAAGAAACTTACCCTGGTGAACAACGTGTGGCCTTGGTGCCGGCTGTCCTGCCTTCTCTCGCAAAAGGTGGAATGGAAGTGCTTATTGAGTCTAAGGCAGGCGAGCAGGCGGGATATCCTGATTCAGCCTATGTTGAAAAAGGCGGGAAAATTGCTGACTCTCGTGGCCAAGTCTTTGAATCATCAGATTGTATCGTTCAAGTTCGCTTATTGGGAGCCAACGCAAAGGAAGGGAAGGAGGATTTGCCAAGTTTCCGAAAAGGGCAAATGCTCGTTGGTATGGCGGAAGCGCTGAGTAATCCCCAATCCGTTCAAGATTTGGCGACTCAAGGTGTAACGTCCTTTGCTTTGGAACTTATGCCACGGATTACCCGTGCACAGAGTATGGATATCCTTTCTTCCATGGGAACCGTTGCTGGGTATAAAGCCGTTCTATTGGCGGCTAATACTTTACCGAAAATGTTTCCCATGCTGATGACTGCGGCTGGAACTGTCACCCCTGCGAAAGTCTTAATCATTGGAGCTGGGGTCGCTGGGTTGCAAGCGATTTCTGTGGCTCGTCGATTAGGCGCGGCAGTTGAAGCCTATGATATTCGTCCTGCCGTGAAAGAGCAGATTTTGAGTTTGGGGGCTAAGTTCGTTGAGTTGCCATTGGAAACGGGTGATGCTGAAGATAAGGGTGGGTATGCCAAAGCCCAGGATGAAGCCTTTTATAGAAAACAGCGAGAATTATTGGGGAAAGTGATTGCGAGCAGTGACGTCGTGATTTCTACCGCAGCGGTACCAGGGAAAAAGGCCCCGATCTTAATTACGGCAGATATGGTTGCAAACATGACACTCGGGTCGGTCATTGTGGATTTGGCCGCTGAGCGAGGTGGAAATTGTGAGCTCACCAAGCCTGGGGAAACCGTCGTAGTGCATGGCGTGACAATTCACGGCCCGGAAAACTTGTCCTCCACCATACCCTATCATGCCAGCCAAATGTATGCGAAAAATGTGGCGACCTTTCTCTTGCATCTCGTGAAAAAAGGCGAGGTGACATTGGATATGAATGATGAAATCACAAAAGGAACCATGATGACCCAGAATGCAGAAATTGTTCAGCCGCAAATTCGCGAAATCTTGGGGTTACCAGGTTTATCAGCATAAGGACGATGACGGCTATGGATATGTTTATTATGGGTTTGACGGTCTTTGTCCTAGCAATTTTTGTAGGGTTTGAGATTATTACCAAAATTCCTCCAACGCTTCATACGCCGTTGATGTCAGGGTCGAATGCGATTTCAGGCATCACCTTAGTAGGGGCCGTGTTGTCGTCTGGTGCACAACAGTCCGCTGTCACTACTGCATTGGGTGTGCTCGCAGTGATCTTTGCCACGATCAATGTCATTGGCGGCTTTATGGTGACCAATCGAATGTTGGCCATGTTTAAAAAGAAATCCTAAGGGGAAATGAGAACGGAATGTCTGCACTGATTAATATTGGCTATTTGGTTGCCTCAGTTTTGTTTATTCTAGGTCTTAAAGGCCTGACCCATCCCCGTACGGCTGTTCGAGGGAACCTGTTGGGGGCTGTTGGAATGTTGCTCGCCATTGTGTTGACGCTCACCGATCAGCAGATTGTGAGTTATGAAATGATCATCCTGGGATTGATCATTGGTGGGGCGATCGGGGCGGTTTTGGCCATTAAGATTGAAATGACATCCATGCCCGAACTCGTGGCCGTATTGAATGGGTTTGGAGGGATTGCCTCGGTTTTAGTCGCAGGCGCCGCCTTACTGGAAAGTGCATTGAAGCCTGGAGTCCCTTTGATGCAGTTGACCGTCGCCACAGCCGTATCCGGTCTCATTGGTGCGGTGACGTTTTGGGGGAGTTTGGTGGCTTTTGGGAAATTGAAGGGTTTGATAAGTGAAAACGCCGTCTTGTTCTCGGGGCAGCAAGTTATAAATTCCTTGTTAGCCGCCGCCGCGTTGGCTTTGAGTTGCTGGGTTGTGATTGATCCAACAAGTATGATGGCGTACTGGCTCTTAGTTGGTGTGGCTTCTGTTCTTGGGATTTTATTGGTCATTCCTGTTGGAGGGGCTGATATGCCTGTTGTGGTGGCACTACTGAATTCCTATTCGGGTTTAGCGGCTGCGGCGACGGGTTTTGTATTGTCAAACAATGTTTTAATCATTACAGGTTCGTTGGTTGGGGCCTCCGGTATTATATTGACGCAAATTATGTGTAAGGCGATGAATCGGTCGCTGACGAATGTGTTATTTGGAGTCATGGCCCCAGCTGGAGAGGGTGGCCCAACCGCAGATGAGGTCTATGGCGGTAAAGTGAAGTCGGCTTCACCAGAAGAAGTTGCGGTATTGTTTGAGACGGCCAGGCGGGTCATGATCGTCCCAGGTTATGGAATGGCTGTCTCACAAGCCCAATATCCCGTAGCCAGTTTAGCCGCTCTTTTGGAAAGTCGTGGAACTACGGTTGAGTATGCGGTTCACCCTGTAGCCGGGCGAATGCCTGGACATATGAATGTTCTGCTGGCTGAAGCTGATGTGCCATATGAAGCGTTAAAAGACATGGATGAAAGCAATCAAGATATTGATCAAGTTGACGTAGCTCTGGTCATTGGAGCTAATGATGTCGTGAATCCCTTGGCAAGGACTGACCCTAGTAGTCCCATTGCGGGAATGCCAATTATCGATGTCGATAAAGCCAGAACAGTGGTCATTATTAAGCGAAGCCTCAGCCCAGGGTTTGCTGGCATACCAAACCCATTGTTTTCCTTAGATAATTCATTGATGTTGTTTGGTGATGGGAAGAAGATGGTGCTGGATATTATTGCGGCACTAAAAGAGGCCTAATTTTTATCGTTGCCTTAGTTGAAATAGCGCAAGGTACTTGTAAGTGGTTGATTACAAAAAGAAAAAAAATATTTAATTTTCAACATCGTTCTTGCTAAGGTCATGAACACATGATAAAGTATGGTCCTTGGAAGACGAACCTGTAATAAATTGTAAAATTTTCTTACATTAAAAAACATTGAGGGATTTGTGGAAGTACGAGTCATTAACAATAACGTAGAAAAAGCTTTGAAGGTCGCCAAAAAGAAGTTGGCGGCTGATGGATTATTTCGTGAATTAAAGCGACGACGGTTCTATGAAAAGCCAAGCGTAAAAAAGAAGGCTAAAGAGCGTGAAGCTGCACGTCGCCGTCAAAAGTGGTTGTCTAAGCACCGAATGTTTTAATTTTCTAGCTCTGCGCAGACCTTCTTTCTGCCCTTCGGGTCGCACTCACCTTCCTCTTACAAGAGTCTACTTCGT
>JAOUNC010000135.1 GCA_029881175.1 Nitrospirota bacterium
TTCCTGATGTTTTGCGCCCTTATATGAATGGATTGGACCAGATTACTCCAGGGAAGTAAGGACTCCTCATGCCAAGAATTGTTTTTGCCAAAGGGGAGCAGGGTCAGTTTCTCACTGAAATTAAACAAAGCATGAATACAAGAACAGAAAACCTTGCCTTAGACTGTGGAGTCCACCCACGGACGATCCGCGATTGGCAACGAGAGAAGTACCTCATCAGTCAAGAAGCTGTAACCTCATTACAGAATATTTCAGGAATTCTTTGCCCAAAGATCTTGGAAATTCTTCCAGACTATTGGAGCACAAGGAAAGCCGGCCAAGTAGGAGCCAGGGGAAGGTTAACGCGTTATGGGAATCCCGGTACTGCCGATGGCAGACGCCGTGGTGGCTTTATCGCCTACAAAAAGATGAAACAATCAGGATTGGCCACTGGATTTAAATTTCGTAGGAACTTTGTGAAACCTGAGACTTCAACTCTGTTAGCAGAATTTCTAGGGATAATGTTAGGAGACGGCAACATAGGCCCCTATCAGATTTCCATTTCCCTTAACGCGACCACCGATGCAGACTATGTCGACTTTGTCGTGGATGTCATCATCCGGTTATTCGGGCTCATCCCCTCCCAAACAACTCGAAAGAATGCTTGTCACATTGTTGTCTCCAGCATAGGGCTTATCGAGTTTTTATGTCAGAAAGGGCTTGTCCGAGGTAACAAGGTCACGCACCAAGTTACTCTCCCATCCTGGATTCTCCAATATCCTGATTTTGTAAAAGCCAGTTTGCGAGGGTTGATGGATACTGACGGCTCCATTTATGGTGTTAAACACACCATTGCTGAGACCAAATATACGCATGCCTGTTTATGTTTCAGGAATTATTCCAAGCCCCTTCTAGATGCCGTTTACCACAATATGATAAACCTCGGGTATCATCCAAAGATGGGTCACAACCGTCTCTACCTTTACAGGCAAAAGGAAATTAATAGATACTTTGAAGACATTGGCTCACATAATCCGAAACATCTCAAGCGTTACAAAGCTATCACTGATTCACAGCACATCACTTCTATGAATTCCGCCATTAATTAGGAGGGGTAGGAAAGCGGTTTAATCCTCCGGTCTTGAAAACCGGCGTGGTGCAAGCCACCGTGGGTTCGAATCCCACCCCCTCCGCCACCCTGTCTACAGCAAAATGATCCTTCCTCCGTATTGTAGAATTGCTCCAGAATCTTTGCTCGCCTAAACTTTAGGCTGGAGGTCTCATTATGAAAAAGCTCTATGTTTCCCAGAGCCTGATTGATGTGGAATCTCGGAAGGAACTGCTGGATCAGGCGGATATTCCCTGTATGATTAAAAATCAACGATCGGCGATGCTTGGCGGGGAAGTGCCCTTTGTCGAAGTCTTTCCGGAATTGTGGGTGCTTCAGGATACAGATCTTGAACGGGGTCAAATATTACTGAAAGACTGGGAAAACGCCAAACCTCTCGAAACTACTGCATGGACTTGTGCCCATTGCGGTGAGATGCATCAAAAAGAATTTACGAGCTGCTGGAAATGCAATCAAGAACGACATGGAAAGGCTAGCGGAGAATACGCATAGAGCCCCATCTTTATAAGGTCATCCCCATGCTCTCCATCACCTGCTTTGGCATTCTTCTGACCCTGATTCTTTGTTTGCCTATCTTGGGGCTATTCTTAGCAGGTTATTCACTTCCAACACATCTGACCATTTTCTCAATTCCGACCGAACCCGGAGAGGCATCGATTTCCTGGCTGACGGTTGGACTCCTGGCCGTATTGATTACCATTGTGCTGACTCCTCCCATCTGGCGTTTTGTTCACTGCCCTAGCACCAACAAAAGACAATCCATCGGGCACGTTAGATTTCCATGGTGGGGGTGGATCGCTATTTTCTGGGTGGCTGGTTCATGGTTGCTGGCTTGGGCCCGGTTTCCCTGGTTTGAGCCCTGGCAACCTCATACCTTTCCTCTGCTCTGGTTCGGCTATATTTTCACAATGAATGTACTCACCTTTCAACGATCCGGCCATTGCTTTCTATTCGATCACCCACGATTGTTGGGCCACCTGTTTCTGCTCAGCGCAGGATTTTGGTGGACGTTTGAATATCTCAACCAATTTGTGAAGAATTGGCATTACGTTAATCTACCCGAAACTTCAGACTTCGAGTATATTCTCCATACCTCCATTGCCTTCTCCACTGTCCTCCCTGCCGTCCTCAGTACCTATGAATGGCTGGGCACGTTTCCCCGGCTTACACGACCTTTTGAACATTGGCATGTACTCTCTTGGATGAACGATCAATCAACTGGCTGGCTATTTTTCAGTTTGGGCTGCATCGGGCTCGGGATGATAGGAATTTGGCCAACCATTCTCTTCCCCCTTCTTTGGCTTTGCCCGTTGTGCCTGGTTCTGGGAATTCAATTCATTCAAAAGAAAAGGACGTGTGTCCATGAGTTGGCTCAGGGAGATTGGCGTCCCGTCATTATTTCTGCCCTGGCTTCATTGGTCTGTGGGTTTTGGTGGGAATTATGGAATGGCTACAGCTTGGTCCATTGGGAATACACCATTCCCTATGTCCATGCCTTGAAAATATTTGAAATGCCAGTTTTAGGGTACGCGGGCTACCTACCCTTTGGGATATTGTGCTTAGCGGTTACGGAAGAGGTGTTGGAATATCGAAGGAATCACCCATCGACAACGGCATCCCAAATAAGGCGACATAATGAGCTGTAAAGCTCACTCGTTTCGTGGCATCACCAGCAACATCAAATTGTTCGGAAATCAAAAATGGTACCCACGTGTTGCTATGAATGCTCACCTGTGGGTACGCCGTTTTCTCGGACGTTGGTGTAACGAGGGTATACGGAGCTTGGACATTGTCTAGGGCCTGCTGAATATGTTCTTGCCCAGGTTCAAGCTTCACATAGAAGGGCTGACTGGACATCATCACATGCGCATACCAGAACGCCGCGTTTTCTAAACAGGCCGACTGACTTAAGGCATTGGAGCCATATCCCAAAACAATGAAAAGTACGATGATTCCAATATTCCGCCACATCACGACAGACCTTCCTGCTTATGAGAATCAAACAAACACCCTAGCCGCATTCAGCACTTTCATATCCCATAACGGTCAAAAAGGAAAAAACTTAATGGGATGGTGGGTGCGTGTGTGGAAACTTCTCTCATGCAATATGACGCGACGTCATTTCTTGTAAAGCCTGAAAGACCATCACAAAATCGGCTTGAGGTTCAGAAGTATATTCTTGGTAGGTGGGGAAGACAGGATGCTGAAACCCTAGCCTTCTGGCATGCAACATCATCCTTGAGATGCTCGTCTCCGATATATGACAAGCCTTCTGCGCACCATAGATCCGATCTCCCATAATAGGACAGCCAAGCGAAGCCATATGGACTCGAAGCTGATGTTGTCGTCCGGTACGCGGGGTCAACTCCACATGAGAAGCCATATCACCAAATTTGTGGAGGACCTTGAAAACGGTGACCGCTGTTTGAGGCTGAGCAGTATGGCTAGAAACCTTCTTCCCATCACGCACATCCCGCCCAATGGCTAGATCAATGACTCCTTGCTCATCTCCTGGCTTACCATAAATAAGAGCTTCATAGCTTCGGGTAACCGTCTGTTGCTCAAATTGAGAGCAGAGTGACCGATGAGCCTGATCGGTTTTGGCCACCACCATAACCCCAGACGTGTCTTTATCAAGCCGATGAACCAGGCCTGGAAAATGCTTAGCAGCATGAGGGCTGTGGGTTTTCTCACTAGCCTGAAGATGCGCCAGCAGCCCATTCAGCAATGTTCCCTTCCAATTTCCTGAAGTGGGATGCACCACCACTCCAGAAGGCTTATTGACCACGAGTAACGCCTCATCTTCATAAAGAACTACAAGCGGAACGACTTCATCATTCACCATCAATGGTCCAGGCTCTGGCGCATCCATCGTAATTCGGTCACCGGGTTGAATTTTTTGACTCGGTTTCACCACCTGTTCATTAACGCGAATACGACCGGAGACGATTAATCGTTGTAACCGGGAACGTGAAATCCCTCGCTCATGACTGACCAAAAAAGCATCCAGTCGCTTTATCCTTTCTCCTGCCATCACAGTAAATTCAGTAATCATGAAGGTTCCTTCTTCCTATGTCGGGCCCCCAAGCAAGCAGAGACATCTCCACACCTTATTCCAAATGGATCCTTGTGCACGGTGCTCAAAAACTATGCGTCATCCCTTTAGGTAAATTGATCACGCTCAAGAAGAGTCGACAATCGGAAAAAGGAGGTAGAAAACCGAAAAATGATTGGTGAGAGACTTGATGGCCAATTAAGAAGCTACGGGTCCCATCAAATTATGTATGATTCTTATCGAATAGCTCCCCATCAAAGAACGTTCTTGTATTTTGATCAACGCGACTCACAAGAATTTAGTCCAATCACCGACAATGGAGATATCAATTAAAAAATGGCCACCGACAGGTCGTCACTAGGAAGGAGCAAGCACCATGGCATTAGGAGGCATCGACACACAGCAATCACCACCAGCGTTTTCATTGCTCACACAAGTCCGAAAACCAGAAACAGCTGTACGCCCCAACGAGGATACTGCTGACAGGACCAAAGGGCCTGAGCAAAGGGGAGTCGCCTCTCCAATACAAGATCAGGTCACCTTGTCAAAAGAGGCCCAGAACTTTTCTGACTCAAATTCACAGTCTCAAAGAAACAATACATTCCAGCAATCCACGTCCCCCTTTGACAATTAACTTGGAGGAGACGCCACCAGAGGGGGCATCTCCTCAATCAAACGAGCGTTCATATAAACGCTTCAGCTTCCACACCGTCTTCCTCGCCTCACGATTCCAACTCACTATCGTCTTTCATAAAGCAGCTCACAGGCCTGTGCATAGCCATGGATCCACCCTTGATGATAGGCCTCCTGCAAGGCTCGCCTCACCCCAATAATGGCTTGCTGACCTAGAAACGAGCCTGGAACTTCTGAACACACCATTTCTACAGCAATATCGACCAGACGCTCACGAAGTTGCCACAGGTCATCAGTCACCAGCTTCTTGAGACCTTCTTCCGCACATTGAGTCACTACCTTATCAAGAAAAGTATCATACCCTTGTACACGTATCACCTGCGCTCGAATGCGTCCTAACTCTTCTTTAATCATGCCAGTCTTTCTCATCAACACCATAAACAATTGCTTGCGCGCCTCTTCGCCTAGGGTTCTCTCCATGCGCTCCAAAACCACTCCAGGAGAAGGAGACTCATCAGCTTCCTCTTCCTGTCGGGACACCATCGGTCCCACATGCCCTAACCGTAATCGGTCATACGTCTTTCGAGCATCGGGGTCTCCAAGAATTTCATAGGCTGCATTGACTTCGCGAATCTTTTGTTCAGCTTGACGGTCGCCTCGATTCCGATCAGGATGATATTGGAGCGCCAATTTTCGATACGATTTTTTAATTTCGTCCTGCGAGGCTTGAATCGCCACTTCAAGAACCGCATAATAATTCAAAGAAGCCATTTCAATATTCCTTTAATCAACACTCTAGTCGTCGCAAAACACAATCTTCTCGATTATCACCCATCCCAAAACCCTAGTCATGTTCTCACCTCATCATTATCATGTATTTTTGATCGCAGTCGTTGTGCTTTCCACAAAGAGCCTTATGGCCCAAGGCCATTTCACGCTGCCTGTTTCTAACCCCATACAGCTTCATTCACCTGATACTCCTTCGCCACATCACAAATATCCCACATACACAATGACCTCAGCCCCACAACAGGTCTCTATTGCGGATCTTCTCACCAACTCTCAAGACTACCACCAACAGCTTGTCACTGTTCGCGGTCTGATCACACAACCTGAACTGCATTTAGATGAAACAGAACTTTTTATAGACTTTGTCTTTCGCCTTACGCATGGCGAACATTCCATTGTGGTGTATGGCCGTCATGATCGCACCCAAGGGGTCTCACCCATCACCACCAATCATTCAGTTGAAGTCATTGGCACTTTTTGGAAAGAACAAGAGAGAAAAGGCATGACAATTTCCAATGCCATTGAAGCGTTTTCAGTCATGCCCTCACCACCTTCCACTCCATCGAGCACGTAACCCACGCATTCTCAATTAACTTCACACCTTAAAATATTTCCTCAAGACACGCACGATGCCGCGGCAATCTGGTTGAGGAGAAGGCTTCAATGGCTCAGGTAAGGCCAGCACGGCCTCAAGGGTTTTCTTCCAGACACCTCGCCCAAAGTCTTCACGTGTCAGCTCCAACGCCCGTCCATACTCACGGGCGTAGTCAACCAACGATTGTTCATCAACAAAGTTATATCGCCGCACATACACCAAGGGGATTCGATAATGAACGGCCGTCACGATCGTCCCATAACCCGGTTTGGTCATGACGACGTCTGCCTGCCTCAGTATTTCACCAAACGGCATCCGAATGCTTTCGAGGCAATGGACTCGCTTCCATGAACCATCGAGCACTATGCCTCCCACTAAAAAATGAAACCCCTCACACGATTCCATTTTCTTGAAGGGGAGATTTGTCAGCGGCACTCCGCCAAAGGCGATAAGCACAAGCTTTTCTCCAGCCTGTATTCCCAAAAGTTTCCGCAAATCCTGTGATGGGAGTGCTGCAAGTGAAAAAGACGGACCCGTCTCCGTGGAAGACGGAAAGATTGGCATATCAATCGCAGGATAGAGTCGAATCAGATGCGTGGTTTTCATATATTGTTGCCGAATGTGTTCATAGATCGCCCGATGATCGGCTCTTGCCGCTTCCATGAACGGCGCTAAGACTCGATCCCAGCATAGTGAGGCAAGCGCCACCCCTGGACGGTTCGCCTGCCATGCACTGGCTATGGCCAAATAGGAAATATTGGAAAGCACCAGATCAACCCCTGCATCTTCCATGTCCTGAACTTCTTCCTCCACCCGTTGGGTCCAATTGTCGTGAAAGGCCCGATGCGCCGCCCAGGTTCCGGCAATATTAATGGCTAACGGCCCTTCCTGAATACAACCAATATCCTGAGGAACAGCCTGCAACTCCCAGTTCACGCGCAAATTATCCTGAAAAATTGATGGCTGGACACAAGTCCGAAGTATCACCTTTAAATCCTGGACAACCGCTCCTAAGGCATTCAGAACGGGAATGACTTGGGCCGCATGACCAAATCCATGCGCAGAAATCGAACACCAAACAACCGGCATCGAACCTCCCCCTATAAGAATTCTGGCAATATCACCAAAAAGCTAGTGGAGCACGTAAGGAACTGCCACTGACTTGCATGGCGTCCTCTCAAGCTTATAGAATTCTTAACAATCTAAGATATCGTTTTCACCTACACGAAACCTTTCCATCCATGCCAACTATCTACTCCAACATCC
>JAOUNC010000136.1 GCA_029881175.1 Nitrospirota bacterium
GCTGGTAAAAATTAAGGCGGCTGTTTCGGCCATGGCGCGGCCCAATCCCAGAATGGTTCCCACCAGTAATCCGGGAAGCGCCGCTGGCAGGAGGATGGCCGAAATGGTGGTTGTGGTCGAACACCCTAGTGCAACAGCTGCCAGCCGCTGCTCCGAGGCGATGGCACGAAAGCTTTCTTCTGTCGTGCGAATGACAATGGGTAAGACCATACAGGCTAAAGTCAGGCCTCCTGAAAGAATGGAAAACCCCAATCCTAATGCCTGACAAAACAGGGCGTTGCCAAAGAGTCCAAAGACGATAGAGGGGACCCCAGCCAAGACATCCAGCGATCCGCGAATGAGTCGTCCGAAACGATGATCCTCCTGCGTGTATTCCGCAAGAAAAATAGCCGTACCTAGCCCTATGGGTAACGCGACGAGCATACAAATACCAACGATCAAGCCGGTTGAAATGAGAATGGGGCCAATCCCGCCTTCCCGACCAGCATTTTGTGTGGGAGAAAACAGGAAGTTCCAGGAGAGTTGAGCCCACCCATGCCAGAGTAGATCTCCGAGCAGCCCAAGAAAGCTTAGGACAAGTAGGGTGGCTGATCCCCAGACCATCCACGTACTGACCTGCTCTTGAAGTCCTTTACCTGCTGCCAGCATGGGCTTCCCTATGCCGAAGGCCTTCGGCCATGATGACGAATACAACCACCATGACCATGAGAAATAGGCCACTCACGAAGAGGGTGGAGCGATGATTGCCCAACGCATAGGCCATTTCCAATGCAATATTTGCAGTTAAGGTGCGTATGGGATCAAATAGAGTTGAAGGGGCTTGGACCACGTTTCCACAGACCATTAAGATGGCCATGGTTTCTCCAAGGGCTCGGGCGACTCCCAAGAAAATTCCCGTAAAAATTCCGGCTTTGGCCGTTGGCAGAATCACCCGTTGAATGATGGACCAGCGACCAAGTCCCAAGGCCGTTGCGCTGTGAATAGACGAAGCGGGGATGTGAGCCAGGCTGGCAAGCGTGACTAAGGTGATTGTGGGAAGGATCATTACACTCAGAACCAGAATGCCGGCCAGTAAGCTTGGGCCTGGTGGCTGCCAGCGAGCGATGAGTGGAACGAGGACCACCAGCCCCCAAAGTCCAAACACCACCGAAGGAATGCCGGCCAATAATTCGACCAACCGGCGGTAGGGTTTGGCTAAAAATGGGGGCGCATAATATTGAATACAGACAGCCGAGCTTATGCCGAGTGGAGCTGCGAGCATGATCGACCCGAGAGTGGCCCATATTGTGCCCCAGAGTATTGGTGTAAGCAGGTAAAGCTCCTCAGAGGGATACCAGCCTTCGTCGGCAAAAAATGAACGGAGACCGATGTGCTGGAACGCTGGCAAGGATTCGTGCAGAAGAAACAGCACGATGAGGACGAGAAGGCTTCCTGCAATGAGCGCCAGGAAACGAAGGCTCCACAGCAGGAAACGATCACTATGGAAGTGGGACAAAATATTGTTTGAGGATGAGATCATGAACAGCGGGAGATTGCGAAAATTCTATAAAAGTTTGAGCGAGCTCTGTGGGTGGTGCTTTGGAAACCAATGTCAGTGGGCGAGATAGGGGGAAAGTCCCGTTTCGCACAGTTTCCAATGTTGCTGGAATATGCTGCAAGGGTAGTAACCGTATGGGTACGCCATGCGTGGCGTCATATTGGGCCGTCCCGATGGAGACATAGCCAATCGCGTGAGGATTGCCCTCGACGGTTTTGATGCCCTGTTCATTGTCGCCGATTACGACGTGGGCTTGGATCTGGCGATTCGTAAGGGAGAAGTACTGCAGAAACAGCTCCAGCGTTGAACGCCCTTCGGCTTTGTTGATGACCGTGATTGGCGCATCCAGTCCTCCAACCCTCTTCCAATTGGTGATGGCACCTGTATAAATCGCCTTGATCTGTTCATTCGTTAGCTCATGAACAGGGTTGTCCTGATGTAGAATCAACGTAATCCCATCATGCGCAATAATGGCACGATGTAGCGCATGTTCTTGTGGCTTTAAGGCTCGAGAAACCATGCCAATATCAGCCAGGCTATTCATCGCATCGGCAAGACCTCGTGAAGAGCCACCTGTTTGGACATCGACGCGTGTGCCGGGATGTTGTGCTTCAAACCGTTTACCGATTTCCGCGACCAGCGGCGCCATGGTGCTTGATCCAGTAATGACCAGTTTCCCTTGGGTGGCCATGGCCAATGTCTGGCTGAAGGTGATGACGATGAAGAGGAAGCCTGCGAGCCAGACAGGCGTGGGGAGCTGATGGTTCGTTGAGTAAGCGATGGATTTGAGCAGAGAGGTTTTCACGAGTTTCGGAAAGGGCAGATTAGTCAAAGGAAATTTTGCAACATCCGAGGTTGATGGCCTTTCCAGCTGTGGAGTCTGAGACCTCCTCTGGCAATTGATAGATCATTGTTTTGCCTTCTCGCATGGCCTCGACTAAGCCGTTATCACGTAACACGCCTAAATGATGTGATAGCAAGCTTTGTTCGACGCCTAACGCTTCCATCAATTCTCCCACATTTTTAGGCCCAGACATCAGTGTTTCAAGAACGGACAAACGCGTAGAATCAGAAAGCACCTTAAGCTTGCTTGCACAGCCAGATTGCGGTTGTTTAGTTTTCATGAGCGGGGAATGATAAAAATGTCATGGACCTTGCAAATATGAACTTTTATTCATATGAATGTATATTTATATAAAAATTTGGAGAAGTCAAGAACTCCAGCTACTTTGTGGTATGTAAAATATCGTGATGAACCTGGAGGTAAGCATCTGGATCTTTTTCTGTAATTCGTCCAGAATAGGTCCTGTCAAATAATTCTGCCGCGTATGGGGGAGGGAAATCTATGGGCACAGTGGGACAACTTATGACCAGTAATTTGCGATTGATTAATGAAGGGGTACCTATTCAAGAAGCGGCCACGATGATGCACCGTCATCGGATTGGTTCGTTGTTCGTCAGGAGGGATGAAGAATTTGTTGGAATTATCACGGAAACGGATGTCGTACAAGCCGTTGCCGAACAACCACGGAATATCGAACGATTAACCGTGCAAGAGGTGATGTCTCGTCCGATCATCACGGTGGACCGAACGATGGCCCCCCATTATGCGCGGGATCTCATGGCTGACCGCAAAATTCGGCATTTAGGTGTGACGCAAGACGGGAAAATTGTCGGAGTCATTTCCGTAAGGGATCTCTTAGCCTATTTTAAAACGGTGTCAAAAGAGCTTGAGGATTCCTGAAGAAATATGATGAGTCGGATAGGTTGCCATGCATGCAAGGTGGGGGGAAATCACACGCGCATTAGTCAAGCTTTTTCTCTTCTGATTGTTGAATCATGGCGGCAAGACGCTCTTCCTCTTTTCGAATCCGTGCAACGCGTCGCTCAATCCAAGGGCCAATGGTTTTTCCTTTGGCCTTCCCTTGAGCCTCAAGCCCTGTAATTTCTTCGCGTAACGATTTTTGCTGTTCTTTTAATTCCTCCAATTGCGCTACTGCGTCCGCCTTGTCAAAAATAAGGGATTCCGTCTTTGTGTCTGGCTCTTCGTCCGAGGTCCGATACGGGCCTGGTTTCTGGGTAGGAAGGACTCGTATGGCATGATCCATCTGGCGTTGGTTCATGAAGCTGGGGGACACAATTTCGATTTCTGCATCATGCAGGGTCGTGAGCATCTTGGCACGAAGTTTCGAGCGGGTGGTGAGGAGTTGTTTGACGTCACTCAAGATGCCTGACACACGATAGGTGACGGAGTAATCCCCTAATTCCATTACGTGCACAAAAGGATCGGTAGGTTTTGCGGCTAAGGCGCTTTCCAGGAGTAGTGTTTCAATGATGTGATGGGACGTATCATACCCCAGCGATACGGTTGCAGAGACAATGGTGCCCGATGATCGAATCACCGTAAACGGATGCGACACCAAAAATAAATTTGGAAGAGTGGTAAGGTCGCGCTCCTCGGTCTGGATTTCCGTGTGAAACAATCCTCTTTCGGTCACTCGACCAAATTGGGTTTCCACCCGAAGAAAGTCACCCAATCGAAAGCTTTGCATTCCCCGTAGCATGAAGCCCGCCATCAGATTGGAGACAAACGTGGTTGACGATAACGTAATCACCGCCGTGATCAGCAAGGCCAACAGTTGAAAGAGATCTTTATGCGTTTCTTTGTCCAGGGGGAGGGCGAGAAGAATCAGCACAATCCCCATGCCAACCAGCAAGAGCATACCCACGCGTGCAGAAAAACGGGATTCTTCTTTCAGTCCACCATTGCGGAGAAAGAAAAACCAATAGCCCACCCAGAGCCCCATGAGGACAAGACCCATAGTTAGGAGGACCGGAAGAATGAGCGGCAATGTTTCTAATAGACTTTCAACGAAGTTCATAATTCTCTAAGAAGGAGGGGTTGAGACATTATGCACGAAGTACTCGAGAGGATAAAACTGAAAATGTGTTTGAGAGAAAATGGAAGATACTCAGATCGTGAGCCTGGTCGAAGGAAACGAGCAGGCCCACGACGTGGTCGGTTGTTGTGGCTTGCCACAGTTAGAAAGTTAAGAAAACCAATTGAGATGTCGGGCATTTAGGGCATCAGCCACTGCCGTCAGTAATCTTTCTCGCTCAACGGGTTTGACTAAATAATCGGTCACACCGCGTTTGATGAGTTGCATGGCTAAATCTAAATCTGGAAAACCTGTGAGCACGATCAAGGGTACACTGGGATATTCTTGTTGAAAATAATCGATGGCTTCTGTGCCATTGATCTTCGGCATGCGAATGTCGGTAATGATGACATCAATGACCATGGGATTCTCTCCCTCGTTGAGGAGGTTGATAGCCTGTTGGCCATCTGCGGCTTCCACCACGTAATACTTCAACTTTTCCAGAGTCATGCGGACGATTGTGCGAATGTCCGGTTCATCATCCACCACGAGCACCCCTCCTCGATAAGTCTGTCCGGAAAATAAGCCTGCGGTTCGTTGAGGCATCTTAGATGTATTCGTCATGTTCATAACCACACCCTCCTTCCCCTCTCCTTGGTTTCAATAACCATTGAACTTTATCCTGGGTACCTCTGTATTTCCTCCTGTGCATGATTCTGATGGGGATCGTGCAATCGGTGTGCCTTTTCACTAGAAGGTAATAACAGGGTGGTTTTCTTCTGAGGAATAGCTTGAAATTCCCACAAAAGTCAGGAAAATTGAATGCGGATTTCTTGAAACGAAGCAAGGGAGGAGGGGCATAGAGGTGTCTACAAACGATTCATATTTCACCAACCGTTGACACGGTGGTTGCAGGAAACAATTGGCGAAAATCAGAAAAATCTTTATCTAATATTTCATCAGATTTCCAAAGCCGAGATGTGATGTGGTGCCGACGCCTAGGAGAAAGGTGTGATCTGAGTGAGGTTGGTAGATTTCAAACAATGGCAGACGTGGTGGCGTGAGGGATTGCTCAATCGGTGGGGCCTTGGGAAAGACTGAGGTAATGGTGAATGCGGTCTGGCGAGCATTTGTCAATGTCAGTTTATTCTTCTTCCAATTTTTTGGCCGACTCCCTCAACTGCTTGGCTATGGGAGTTTGGTGCATGGTTCGTGGTACTCGAATCTTTTGATGGGAATTTCGCATGCTCTTGAATAATCAGCAAAAGGGTTGGATGGCCCTTCATGCAACCGGACGCTCCAGCCAGAATTGATTTGTTTGGATTGACCAAATGTGACATCCCATAGCGTTCAACTTGCTAAAGGAGTCTGTTGTTCAATGTCATCATTGAATCGTTCCCCTTGCCTCGTTTCTTGTCCGATCGGACTAAGCCTGCCCAAAAGCCGCCGTTTTCACTTGTATACTTTGGAAAAATGAATCT
The DNA here is from genome assembly GCA_029881175.1 of Nitrospirota bacterium. Classification (GTDB taxonomy): domain Bacteria; phylum Nitrospirota; class Nitrospiria; order Nitrospirales; family UBA8639; genus Nitrospira_E. Next base: position 5,898 of record JAOUNC010000136.1, read on the forward strand.
TTAACTGGTGTGCCTGTTTTCAAGATAAAAGGAAAGTGATGCCTTTTATGAGGATTGATTCTGAGGCCCAGCAAAACCATCAGCCACAATTATTTTTGGTTGCTGAAGCGAAGCAAGCGGCAAAGCTATGGATGTGTCTATGGGAGATTGAATGTGTTCCAAGCGTTGACACGTAGATTGAAGGGAGGTGCTCGGAGAAAGCTAGAAGACGCGAACGCATTCCTCTTATATTTATATTTCAGGAAATTTCAATATTGTTCTTTTGCGCTGTGATGTGAAGAAGGGAAAGGTTTGCCCTCAATCAAATTGGCGGCTTGCGAACGATGATGGAAGTGGTGGAGTGATAGAGAGCCCAATGGGTGGAGTCTTGAGAGAGCCTGACATATTCGTGAATGTCTTGTGGTGAGCAGAGTCCGGTTTGGCAATATTCCTGTTCCAATACCAATGCCGATTCGCCCATGACGTTGGCCATGGGTGATTTCCCCGGGCACAGATGCATGATAGATTGTGTTCGTTCAAGGTGGAATCCGGCTTGTTCCAGTTTTCTCGGAAGGCCCAAGGCGTAGGCAGGGTCTAATCCTGCATTCACAAACATTTGGCAAATGGCCCTATTGACGCATGCTTGAGAGGTTCCGGAGTCTTGATCCATTAAGGTGGCAGACGTAAAATCCGGTTCCTCAAATAAAGCCCATCCTCCCGGTTTGAGGAGTGAAAACATTTTGTGAAGAATGGCCAGATCGGATTGGTTGTGAATGAGGATATATCTACCATGAATGAGGTCAAAGGGCTGGGACAAATAAACTTCTAGCAATGTGCCCTGATACACCTGAAAAGGAGTGGAAGTGAAATCCTGCAGGTAGGTGGTGTTTTTGTCGACGCCCACAGCCAATCCGGATGGTCCTGCACGATGGCCCATCCAACGCAAAATGGAACCTGCGCCTGCCCCTACCTCCAGACAATGCCACCCTGGTTGAATTCCCGTTTTCTCCAATAAGGCGATGGTGGTGGGATCATTCGCGGCTTCGACTAATTGTAACCGGCGATATTCGCGTTCTTCAGACTTGTTGTCGAAAATATAGGTGTTCATCCTCGCTGAATGCTAACAAAAGAGCTTAGGCAATCTCCATGGTTCGCCCAGATCCTACTTTGAAGAATTTAATGGCATGGTGAAACATCGGCAAAAATGGCAGACCAAAATCCTTGGAATTGCTTGCAATGGAACACCGTTGTTCTCTCTGGAAAGGCGAGGGAGTTCTGCATTTATTATGGGGCTGTTGAAAAAATCCGCCAGCGGCGTTCTCACCAATTTTCCGTGCTCACGTACTGGAAGTACGATCCGCGCGCAAAATCGGCTGCGGCCTTCCCTTCGGCAAAGCTCAGGACAGGACTGAACGAACTTTTTTGAACAGCCCCGATGCCCCAGATATCCAACGTGGCTGTGGGCTTATTTGCTCTTGAAAAAAAAATTAT
>JAOUNC010000137.1 GCA_029881175.1 Nitrospirota bacterium
TCGACCTCTCGAATAGCGTCGAGAATGAGTTCTATTGCCTGAAACTGGCTGCCGCGTTTGGCCTGCCGGTCAACCGGGCGGACATCTACACGTTCGGAGAGACGAAATCGCTTGTGATCGAACGCTTCGACCGGCGCTGGACAAAAGACGATCGGCTGTTGCGTTTGCCGCAGGAGGATTTTTGCCAGGCGCTTTCCGTGCCGCCCACCCGGAAATATCAAAGTGAGGGAGGACCCGGATTGGTTCAGGTTTTTGATCTGCTCAAGGGAAGCGATTACCCCATCGAAGACCAGAAAATTGTGTTGAAGGCTCAAACCTTTTTCTGGCTCATTGGCGCGACCGACGGGCACGCCAAAAATTTCAGCATTTTTCTCGGTCCCGGGGGCAGTTACCACCTGACGCCCCTCTATGATGTTCTCACCGCTCAGCCAAGCTTCGAAGCGGGCCAGATTGAACGCAAACAGATGAAGCTGGCCATGTCAGTCGGTACCAAGCGGCATTATCGAATCGGTGACATTCTTGGGCGGCATTTTATTCAAACTTGGGAAGGGGCAGGGCTGCCGAAAGGACTCGTTCGCGAGGGCATCGAGGAAATGGCTGATATAGCCGGGCAGGCATTGGAAGCCATCGAAAGCGTCTTACCGGGGGATTTCCCCGAGGTCATTCACAGAGCGGTCAAAGTCGGCGTGAGCGCTCGTCTGTTAAAGCTGCTGGTTGTTTAAACGGTAGAGCGGCGTACGTGTCGATATACTTATTCCGGCTTTTCGGCGCGGTTCTCCATGGGGAGTCCCTGCTGGTTCCAGCCTGCCATGTGGCCGTCCAGGTAAACGATATTTTTATACCCCCCCGTCCAGAGGGCGAACTTGCCGATCCAGGCTCTTGGGCCATGCTCGCAATACAAAACAATCGGGTCTTCCGGTTTCGCCTGAATCTCCTCGTGTCGGCTCCACATGGCGTAAAACGGCAGATGGACCGCGCCGGGCACATGCCCTGAGTCATATTCGCTTTCTGTCCTGACATCCACGATCACTGGTGCCGTGTTCTTTTCAATTGACTTCAGAAGCTGATCTGGGGTCATGTCAGCTAGACCTTTCCCTGCGCAGGAGATTAGAAAATTGAGCAGAATGAAAACAATGAGCCATGGTGGTTGGGCTAGGGGATGCATGTGCTTCTTCGGAGGTACTGCTCTCTCATTCCTTCGATGGAGTAAGGGGGGCGACTCAGGTTATTGCAAGCATACCCCCTTTCTCCCTTTTGTATCTATGGAGCTGGATGACGCGAAATCAGCGAAAGAAAGGAAAAGGCGGGTGTTATGGGCGGGTTCCCGCCTTTTTGGTTATTGGCGAAATTTACGTAAAGAAATTGAGAATGCTTTATTTTCTTCCCTTTGGCTTCTTGTTGGGAATAAGAAACACGTTATCCTGAATCTCCCAGCTGATTGTGGTGTTTCGTCGGATCACGTCTGCCAGGGTTGTGGATTCCAGGATTCGGATTTGGAAATTGGGAAAGGCGTTGAGGTAGAAGAACCGGTCTCCGTCTCTCAACCGTTCAAACTGATCGACGAGAATGGTATAGATGAGTTCTCCGACCATCGCGCCTGGCCGATGGTCTTCAGCTAGTCCCCCGATCCACACATCCACGCGTTCGACTTGTCCATACACGGATTCCAGTCGTTGTTGCACGTCAGACTTTTTGGTGATGTCGGAAAAGGTGAGGGCGGGAGTGAGGCCTAGAGCTAACCGGACATCGTTGTATGTGGGGATGCCGTGATCCCGCCCGCGTTGCAGATTGAGTGAAACCAGGTCGAATCCTCCAGAACCGGGAGGGCCGAAGAGAAAATTCCTCACATCATCGATCACATAGTTATCGATTTCCTGTGCACGATTAGTAGCAAGTCCTCGGAGCAGGGGTTCGATGCCGCCTTCCTGGGTCAGCCGCCAGGGAACTAAAAACGCGTCTCGTAGGGGCAAATTTCCTTCCGGAATCGGCTGTCCGTTTTTCTGAAGTCGGAGTAGGACAGGTGAGAGCAGGGTATGTCCCACCCGATAGGCTGCCGTGCTAAACTCTGTGGCAATTCCTGGATTCACTGCACGCTTGTATCCGGTGTAGGGCTTCAGGGCATCAGGTCCAAGGAGCATCGGAAGGAATTCCTTGTAAGTGATGACCTGGATCAGAGCGCCCACCCAAGCGCGTGCGGTATCGTAAATAGCATCGTCGTTTAACCGGGGGAAATGGTCGTGCATGAGATCGGCCACCCGATTATGTTCCCGCATGAACAGGGTATGCATTGCGGTGAGGCCTACCTGTTCGTTGGCTCGAATATCTCCCGCGACAAATAAGGTGGACGCGATGCCGCCGTCGTTTGGTAGGCCGCTGGTGTTAAAGGGCAACAAGTTCCCGGTGCTGGTTATCAAGCGTCCCGTGCCATCAAGAGTTCTTAGGGCTTGTGCTCTTTCCAGGTCAGAGCCGTAAACCATTGAGGCGTCAATATAGGCAGTAATCTGATTAATTTGCTGACGAGGATTATTGGGGGCCGTACCGGTAGTTGGATCAAACTTGGAACGGCTAAGGGGCATTTCTTGGGTGCCTGTGTTTTGGGGGTCGAAGTGCTGGTCGCCAGTCGGAATGTGGATAGGAAGGGGATCATTGGGATTGCCACCGGTGAGATCGATATCATGATCGAGAAATTGTCCCCACTGCCAGATAAAGTCCGAGGCCTCTTTTTCGTTGTAGATTGGGTTTTCCTGAGCGGCCACCGTATTGGAGATTTCCCTGGCGTTGGGGCGGTCGGCTCCTGATGGTTCTGCGATGCCGTCTTTGTAATCAGGAGCCGCGTACCGAAGCAATTGACTATCGGTACTTCCCCAGGTGGGGTTTTCCACATTATTATTTATGCCATCAATGGTTCGGGTCTCAAATGCGAACGTCTGAGGTACCAGGGTTCCTATGCTGGCGATAATCAAGCTGCCTGCAAAAACGAATCGAGTCCAGGCAAGGATTGGCTGTTGGTTCTGGGATTTCATGAATGTTGAGGGTTTCATGTTCTGGCTCTCTCCAAATGATGCAGGTTATAAAAATTGTTCTGCTACTTTGGGGGCTAGAGTAGCCAATTATAGGGGAGACTGACTATACCTCAGAAGTGGTAAAAAAAAGAAGATTGCTGGGGTTCGGGGCTTAGAGAAGTGATGGGAGAATTCGGTAGTGAAGAATTTTTAATGAGGTAGGGAGGCCGGTATTTTATGGATATTGAAGCGTTTCGAGAGATGGTGGCCAAGAGGCCGGATGGATTTCTGGGGCGATATGGGTTGGGGGATAAGATTCTTCAATCAGGCGAAAATCTTGAGGAAGCCGTGGAGCATTTGCGGGTAGCTGTCGAGCTGGATCCTGTGCATGTGGCCTCGCACTTTTCCCTGGGCCGTGCATTGGCCGGGGTGAAACGGAATGACGAAGCGAAGGTGGTGTTGAATGCTGGCATTGATGCGGCATTGTCAGGTCGTTCCAATGGTGGCGGGGATCTCGTTCCGGAAATGCGGGCTTTGCTTCAAACGTTAGGGTAGCGTTTTTAGTTTCCGTGGCAGTCGGATTGATTGTTGGTATCTATCCGGCGGATAAAGCTTTGCGCCTCCATCCCATCGACGCGCTTCAATACGAGTAGTCTTCTCTCCATATGACCACAGGCTAGTTTCAGCCTTCCAAGACTCAACATAACCTGCGGTGAATACTGTGGAGCGAGTTGGTCAGCTCTGTTGCCAGAGCGTGAGGACCGCGGGTTGCGTACGAGGGCGGAGCGGGGTGTGGTGCACATACTGTCCTTGACAGACGAGTCCGACGGATTCGGCAATACTATGGGCCACGCTGGCTTCTGTGGGGCTGTGGTTAATCATGACAAGCGTCCCACCAATAACGAGGTTGTTGGCGATTTTGGCGAAAAGGGCAGCCGGATCGAACAAACTCAACGGCAAGCGCCAGGCGAGGAGCGGTTTGGGTGTGACGAAAGGATACCAGACCGTAATGATGTCGGCGGGATGATGGTATTGTCGATAGTCTGCGACGACATATTGGGTATGAGGCAATTCTTGAATATGGCCCTGCGCGTAATCAATGCGACTTCGCCCGTTACAATAGACACGATGCCCGTCCACCTCCGTCCCAACCAGCTGTGAGGGGAGGAAAAACGCCTGCAATGCGGCGGCGTAGGCGAAATTCGCGCTGCCTACATCGCAGACGTGTTGTTGTTGGGGGATGTTCCAATTCAAGGACTTTTGGGCACGATCAAGTAAATCCAAGTATCCATAATTGAATAGGCTTGTCTCTGGAGGATATCGCAACTCAAACCGCATTCCATAGCTTTTGCTCAGTTCCTCGATGCGGTTTTGTTGTGAAGGGGTAAGATGAGGATGAGTCCCAATCGGTGTTTCTCGATAGGTGCCACGTGACCAACACAAGGCCTGAGTGGCCTCATACCAAATGCGATGGTAGCCAGATCGGATGCGATCAGTAAGAGTGATGCAGGGCTTTGTAAGCTTTGGTGAGGTAGGCTCAGTTTTGCCGTGTATTCCAAGCCTGGCTTGTTTGATGAGAATGTTCATTATTGGTTTGTTTCATTTCTTGTCGGTTCCCCTCCATCGGCTCTTAAGGTCTGTACAGGCTGATCTGATGTCTATGTGCGAATTCTATTGGTAAACCAAGTGGAATCTTGGACCAATGGCACAGCACTGTGGGAGGCTCTTCAGACTGTCCTTTTTCTTGAAGGAAAAACAAAAGAAAGAGGTGGTATTCCTGTATAGTATTTGGCTTGAGGCGAGGTTCCACTTTTAAAGTAGAGAAAAAAATATTCCGAAGAGATATCGAAGTAGACCACCTATGCGAATTTAAAATTCTTCATAATAAATTTAGTTGTGGTAAGCAAAGACCTCTTACTTGGATTTTGTCATTCAATAAGGATTTCCTATGCAAGTTGCGGCCATTCCTGAAAATGAACAAGCCCGCATTAAAGCTCTTCTGCAATTCGGGATTTAGACACCGAGGCAGAGGCGGAGTATGACGGTTTTGTAAAACTTGCTTCCTATATCTGTCAAACGCCTATTGCCCTGATCAGCTTGGTGGATCCCACTCGACAATGGTTTAAAGCCAAGGTTGGGTGTGCTGCGTCGGAAACCTCTAGTGACATCGCATTTTGTGCGCATGCGATTCTTCAATCTGACGTGTTTGTGGTTTCCGATACGCTGGAAGATCTCCGTTTTGTGGACAATCCACTGGTGACCGGTGAGCCACATATTCGATTTTATGCAGGCGCACCTCTTATTACCCCTGAAGGCTTGGCAATCGGCACATTATGTACCATTGATCAAGAGCCCCGAATATTATCTCTTGAGCAAATAACCGCCTTACAAGCACTGGCTCGGCAGGTGGTGACCCAATTGGAGCTACGTCGTCTGACAAAAGAGCTGCAACAGCTTGTGGAAAGTAAGAACAAGCTCTTTCATATTGTTTCCCATGACCTGCGCTCGCCCTTTAACGGAATCCTGGCATTTTCTCAAATGTTGGTAGAAGAAGCCGAAACCTTGAGTCGTGAAGAAATTCAAGAATTTTCACAAACGGTTCTGACCTCAGCCGAACAGTTTATGCATCTGATTGATAATCTTTTGCAATGCACCCGGTTTGAATTGGGATCATTGGACTATCAGCCATACAACATCGCGATCGATACCGTGGTGCAAAATGTGTTGGTTCTCTTGAAAGGCAATGCAAGGCAGAAAAATGTTGAGCTTGTCTATGAATCACATCCGGAGGCTGAGGTGATTGCCGACTCGACGATGTTCCACTCCATATTACAAAATTTAATCGGCAATGCTATCAAGTTTACACCGTCGAACGGACGCGTGACGGTTCAGGAATCCGAACAAGGTAATAGAGTGCTAATTTCGGTGATCGATACCGGAGTTGGCGTTTCCCCCGAAAAACTTCCCCATCTGTTAGATTCATTGGTTGTGCAGTCAACGGATGGAACGGCTGGGGAAAAAGGCACGGGGTTGGGATTGGCCCTTTGTAAGGATCTTGTTGAAAAGCATGGAGGCCGGCTGTGGGTGGACTCTGTGGTTGGGCAAGGGACGTCCTTTCATTTCACCCTGCCCAATGCCCATTCAGCTGTTTCGGTGTGATTGAAACGCCCAAGCCTGATTTTCTGCGACGCTTCTTCCTGCCTCAGTGATTAAATCCTCAGAAGATTCCTGACTCTATCATTGATGGTTCGGACTCTGGAGAACACGATTCTTGAGCGTACAATTGGCCAGGGTGGGGTCAAGCAGTGTTCCCGGAGGAAGATGAACAGGAAGGGTGGGGTTTCGGCAAAGGGTTGGAGTTAATCCAGGGGGATAAGAATTTCTAGACCCCCCATAATGTCGTTGAGTTTAAAGTCGCGTTTGGGACTCTCTTTGTGGGCATTATGGCAATTGACGCAAGCTCGGCTCACGGCCCTGTCTGGGAAAATAGCTTGATAATACTTCCGCTGCTCTAATTCAATTTCCTGTTCAACGACTTCTCCGTAGTTGATGACTTGCTCTAGCGCCTCTCGATCCTTTTCAGAGTCTGGTGCGTTTTCTTGATTGATGGGCCATAAGCTGACCAGCTGGTATCGAAACGGTTTTCCTCGCACCTGTAAGCCACGCGAAGATTCTTTGAAGAACTGCGCGGGGAGTGGCAAGGTGCGGTCTTTTCGCCAATTTTCCGTCGCGTTCACAATCAACATGGCTTCCATTCGCTCCACCACATGTTGGGCATAAAAAGTCCGATCGGCTTGAAGGACAGCGTGGAGATAGTCTGCCACGACACGAACCGGAAGGCCTTGTGTAGGCGAAAGCTTCTTTCCAATGCCAACCCCAATGATCAAGGAAGCAATAGCGGTTGGAATAAGGATGAGAAAATGTTGACGAGTCAATTCCATATCCTCATGGGTGTCAGTGCCAGACCTTACTCAATTGGCATATCTTTTAACGCCATGGCAATACAAATATAACAGGAGACCCTCTGGTCCACCTACTAATTTTTTAAGCGGCCTTCAGGAAAAACAGGTGAGGGTAAACAATTGAATGAAGAAATAAAAAATTTGAGGATGGCCGTAAGAAAGAAGGGATGATTGCGGAAACTCACCTCATCCAAACTGATTCATCAATCAATTAATCATGAAAATGATGGTCCGCAAAGGGATGGAAATAACGTGATCCTCGTTAAAACCTCGAAAGAATGGCCCAGGTCACAAGCAATATCAGAGTAAAAGCTTCCATCTTCAATGCCCTCCTTGTGTCTTTGGATTCTGCTTCTCTTTCCGCACCAATTTATAGAGATGCA
>JAOUNC010000138.1 GCA_029881175.1 Nitrospirota bacterium
AGGGCTTGGCCAGTTCTTTCACCTGACGCATCAATTCTTCGGTAATCAGCCCTTTGGCATAATCTGAAATGACGATACAGGAAAGATCAGGAAGACGAGACGCTACATGCCGGATCACTTTTCGCTCAATGGCCGGGGACACCTCATTTCGTTGTTCGACATCAAAACGCACAATTTGTTGATTGTGGGCGATGACTCTGGTTTTTTTAATCGTTGGCCTGGTTTTGTCGACAAAGACACCTGACGAGGATTGTGAGGGTAGGGAAATACCTTGCAAGATGTGTTTGCCATCCGCATCCTGCCCAATGACGCCACACAGTTCAGCCTGCCCCCCGAGGGTCACAATATTATGATACACATTGGCCGCTCCCCCCATTCGATATGATTCGGAGTTCACATGAACTACCGGGACAGGAGCTTCTGGAGAAACCCGATTCACCGTTCCCCAAATATAATGATCAAGAATGAGGTCACCGAGCACTAAAATTTTTGCTTGGGGGAAGCGTCGAAGATAGGTTTTCAGTTTTTGAGCAGAAATTGATGGGACGGGTGAAGGGGTTTTCATGCAAGCGTACAATTTAGAAAAAGAATGGCGAGGCCAACGAAGATGTCTTAGTGAATACTTTTCCCGATGCGATCCCAGCGGACCCAATCCACCCATGAACCTTGCCCATCCCACGACCAGTAGACTAAGAAGGCACGGCCTTTTATTTTATTCATTTTCACAAACCCCCAAAATCGACTATCAAGGCTTTGATCACGATTATCACCCATCACAAAATAGGAGTCTGCCGGGACCGTTAACGGACCAAAATTATCGCGCGGGTTGATACGACCATCAATGATTCCGGGATCAACTCTTTGCGTGAAATCCTTATCAATGAGAGGCTCTCCATTAATGATGACCTGTTTATTGCGAATTTCGATCACATCACCAGGCACCCCGATTAACCGTTTAATGAAATCTTTGTTTTCATCCTCTGGATAGCGAAACACAATCACATCTCCACGCTGTGGTGGATCAAAGTCCAGCACCATTGTGGAGGAGTAACAGATGAGAGGTGGAAAGGACAGTTGAAAATCACAATCTTTGGGTAATTGTATTCCGTACGCCAATTTCGACACCAGAATATGATCGCCAATCAGCAACGTGGGGATCATCGAACCAGAAGGGATTTTAAACGCCTGGACTACAAACACCCGGATGGTTAAAGCTAAAATAATGGCAATGATGAGGGCTTCAGCATATTCACGAATGATAGATTTCGTGGAAGGCATGTCGTCTGACGTCGTCGACGCATTGACCGATGACTTCTCCAGACCCGTCTTAGGAGGTTCAGGAGGCTGAGGAGGTTCTTGGTTGGATAGCATCAGCTTAACTTGGGTCCGTCTTGAGAATAGCCAGGAACGCTTCTTGAGGCACTTCCACCCGACCGATTTGTTTCATACGTTTCTTCCCTTCCTTTTGCTTCTCCCACAACTTTCGTTTGCGGGAAATATCCCCCCCATAACACTTGGCCGTCACATTCTTCTTGATGGCTCCAATCGTTTCTCTGGCAATGACCCGTTTGCCAATAGCCGCTTGAATGGCAATTTCGAACATTTGCTTTGGAATCAGCTCTTTCATTTTTTCAGCCAATTGGCGTCCACGACTCACAACTTTGTCTTTGTGCGCAATGATGGACAAGGCGTCCACGGTCTCGCCATTCAGTAATAAATCGAGCTTCTCTAAGTCAGATCTCCGATAGCCTACCAATTCATAATCTAATGACGCATAGCCTTGGGTGCGCGATTTCAAACGATCATAGAAGTCTAACACAATTTCATTTAACGGCAGTTCGTAGGTCAACATAGCTCGAGTTGGATCGAGATAGGTTAATCCGACCTGAACACCCCGACGCTCCTGACACAGCTGCAGGATGTTCCCAATATACTTTTCCGGGACAATGATCGTGGCCTTGATAAAGGGCTCTTCTATCCGGTCAATGTGAGAAGGGTCAGGGAGTTTCGAGGGATTATCGATGTCGATGACTTCGCCCTTGATGGTATACACACGATAGACCACAGTCGGCGCCGTACTAATAAGATCAAGGCCGTATTCTCGTTCCAGCCGTTCGCGAATAATTTCCATATGCAGGAGGCCCAAAAATCCGCAACGAAAACCGAACCCCAAAGCCAGGGAGGTTTCGGGTTCGTAGCCGAATGACGCGTCATTGAGTTGTAATTTCTCCAATGAATCCCGCAGATCCTCAAATTTGGCATTATCCGTCGTATAGAGGCCACAAAACACCACCGGCTGCACATCGCGATATCCTGGTAATGGCTGAGAGGTCGGGCGTTTGGGGTCCGTAATGGTATCTCCGATTTTTGTGTCAGAGAGTTCCTTCATGCCGGCGCAAATATATCCCACCTCTCCTGGACCGAGTTGGGTGACTTTGGTCCGTTTGGGAGAAAAAATACCGACTTCCAGTACCTCAAACTCTCGTCCGGTGGACATCATTTTAATCATCATATTCTGACGAATGATCCCATCCATGATACGAATTAAGACAATGGCGCCCTGATAATTGTCAAACCAGGAATCAAAAATTAAGGCCTTCAAAGGCTCCTCAGACGATCCTGTTGGCGGAGGAATAATGTCCACCAGTCCTTCAAGCACTTCTCGAACGCCTCGCCCGTCTTTTGCGCTTACGGGAAAGGCTTCATGTTCGGTGAGACCCAAGACGTCACGAATTTGCGTTTTGACGCCTTCGACATCAGCGCTGGCTAAATCAATTTTATTGATGACGGGAATAATGACTAAATTATTGGAAATGGCTAAATAGGCGTTCGCAATCGTTTGTGCTTCGACTCCTTGAGTGGCGTCAATTAATAAGAGGGCGCCTTCGCAGGCGGCTAGACTCCGGGAAACCTCATAGGCAAAATCCACATGCCCGGGGGTATCGATCAAATTAAACAGGTAATGTTCACCCGTAGATGTTTTGAATTGAGTGGTCACCGCATGGGCTTTTATGGTAATCCCACGTTCACGCTCCAAATCCATGTCATCCAGATATTGTGCGCGAAATTCACGTTGAGACACCGCTCCGGTTATTTCCAAAAACCGATCGGCGAGGGTCGATTTGCCGTGGTCAATGTGGGCAATAATAGAGAAATTTCTGATGTGGGTTTGAGGGAAGGTCTTACGCATTCGAAGTGTCAGTGATTGTAGTGAGCCTCTAAAAGGTTGTCAAAATTTATCGTCATTCTCTCAGTGAGGGCTCAAGAATTATGAAAAGAAAACTGCCCCCTACGGTCAAACAATTACAAAAAGATGCTCTCCGTTTTCTCTGGCATCCTTTTACCCAAATGCGGGAATGGGAACAACAGCCACCTCTTATCATCAATCGAGGAAAAGGGGCGTTTGTCTATGATGTTGAAGGCAATACGTACTTAGATGGAACCTCATCCATTTGGGTCAACCTTCATGGACATCGCCACCCCATCATCGATCAGGCCATTCGGCACCAACTGACACAGATTGCTCATTCCACATTTTTGGGCCTTTCTCATCCTCCCGGGATTCAACTGGCGAAAGCCTTGATTCAATTAGCCCCCCCTGGACTCAAGAAAGTCTTCTTTTCAGATAATGGATCGACGGCTGTCGAGATTGCGATCAAAATGGCCCTTCAATATTGGCAACAATGCCCTTCGCCGCAACCTCGAAAAACGCAGTTTGTCCACCTGTGTTCCGCCTATCATGGCGATACGGTTGGGGGCATGAGTGTCAGTGACGTGGGATTGTTTCGAAAGCCATTTGCGGCTCTTCTTTTCCCTGGTCATCATGCCGTTGAGGCCCCGCACTGTTACCATTGTCCCCTCAAATTACAATTCCCATCATGCCAGATGGCGTGTCTGGACCCTTTGGAAGCGCTTCTTCAAGAACGACATGAAGAAATTGCCGGAGTCATTATTGAACCGATGGTCCAGGCCGTCGCCGGAATCATCCCCTCCCCACCCGGATATCTGACGCGCGTTCAGGAATTATGCCGACGCCATCACGTGCTCTTGATTGCCGATGAAGTGGCCACCGGATTTGGCCGAACCGGTCTGATGTTTGCTTGCGAGCATGAATCGATCAGTCCGGATATTATGGCCATCGCCAAAGGATTGACTGGCGGCTACCTTCCCTTAGCGGCGACCTTAACCACAGACGCGATCTACTCGGCCTTCCTGGGATCCCCGCTGGAAGGGAAAACATTTTTCCATGGCCATAGTTATACGGGAAATCCGTTGGGCTGTGCCGCCGCCCTGGCCAATCTCTCCATCTTTAAAACGGAACGAACTTTGAGTCATGTTCAACGGCGTACACCAAAATTTGCGGCTTTCCTGAAAACACTGGCGGACGATCCTTGGGTTGGAGATATCCGTCAATGCGGCTATATGGTGGGTATCGAGCTCATTCAGGACAGACAGAAAAAAACGCCATTCCCCGCGAGTGATAGAATTGGGCATCAAGTGGCCATGGCCGCCAGAACTCTGGGGCTGCTTATCAGGCCCATTAATCAAACGATGGTGTTGATGCCGCCTCTTTCTGCAACCATACAAGAATTACAGCAAATGGTTGATATTCTCAAAATGGCCATTTCCCTTGTCCGCGCATCAAAAAAGTCTGAGGTGACGTGCACACAGGCTCCGCAGCCCTAAGGCCATCTTTTTGATACAAGATGCCGGAGAGACCAGCTAAATGAGTTCGACGTGTTGCCCAACCTGTAATCCGCAACGATCTGCGGCTCGACCTTGTTTGATGAAAATTTCAAGGTGTCCGTTACTATTGATGAGCATTTCAGGAAGACCCGTGGCTCCCTCACCATAATACGTCTTGAGTCCTTTAATCGTCAGGTCTATAACTCGCAGTCCGGAACATTCTTGCTTCGTGACTGAGCGAAACGTCTCTATCTCAATGGGCGTAATGTTGGTAATGGCATTTCCGAAATGATCAATATACATGATTCGACCCTGCAGGACCTGTTGTTGCATCTTCGGAGCATGATCCGGAAGTGTGACATAATCATAAATCAACCGTCCGTACGAGCCAGGCATTTGTCCTTTGGTTAACCATGCGGCAGATGGGGCGAACAAATCACGTCCGTCAAAGGTCGCTCCGGCCGAATCCAGCCGGTACTGCTTATTCTCAATCGCTCGAACTTCTACGGATGACTCTTCTTGGATAATGTAGCTCAAGATCCCGTTGTCTGGCGCGACAAAAAAGTAGCGTGCGGTTGATACAAGAAGTGCTCGGCGGTTACTGCCAACATCCGGATCGACCACCACCAGATGAATCGTTCCGTCAGGATAATATTGATAGCAGGATTTTAAAAAAAATGCCGCCTGCTCAATACCATGCGGTGGAATTTGATGCGTGAGATCAACGGTACGTATTTGGGGATTAATCCCCAACATGACACCTTTCATACTGGGAACAAAGTAATCGGTGTCTCCAAAGTCCGTCAGAAGAGTCACTAATGAAATCGCTGAGGGCATTAGTCCGGCTCCTCAAAGCTAATAGATTGAATTTCATATTCGATCATTCCGGCTGGTCGATGCACCTCCACAATATCGCCAACCTCATGACCAATGAGCGCTCGACCAATGGGCGATTGAACAGAGATGGATCCGTTTTTTATGTCGGCTTCATCCTCGCCCACCAGGGTGTACCGTTTGTGTTCTTGCGATTCCATGTTTAATAAGGAGACGGTCACGCCAAAGACCACTGTTGTGCTTGCCCCACGAGAGGGCTCCACAATTTGGGCATTGGCAAGCTTATATTCCAATTCGGTCATACGCGTGTCAATGAATTGTTGTTGCTCTTTTGCTGCTTTGTACTCGGCATTCTCCTTTAAATCACCATGCTCTCGTGCTTCTGTAATGGCTTGAATGTTCTTGGGTCGTTCATCTCGTCGCAAACGAGTCAGTTCAGCTTGGAGGGCGTCATAGCCCTTTTTTGTCATAGGAATATTCATACGATTTCACTCCACACGATTAGTAACATGTTGTGGTGGGCAACGAGGGACATTGCGTCTGATCTTTACGTAGGGCCCCGATGATATTCTTGTAAGCTCTTCACATTCATCGCAGTCTTTTTCATCGCCTCAATGGCCAAGATCGCCGCTTGAGCTCCTTGCATAGTTGTAAAATAGGGAATGCCACCAAATACGGATGCAGTACGAATCGAAGCGGAATCTTCATGTGATATTTTATCGCCGACCGTATTGATCACCATGGCCAGCTCTTTATTCTTAATTAAATCTCCAATATGGGGGCGTCCTTCATTCACTTTGTTGACGGACACGACGGGAATGCCATGCTTGGATAAGAATGTGGCCGTTCCTTTGGTGGCTTTAATCGAAAAACCTAATGGAGCCAACTGCTGCGCCACCTTAAGCGTGGCCGGTTTATCCGCATCCTTCACGCTTAACAGTACTGTTCCACATAATGGCAGGGCCAACCCGGTCGCGGCTTGTGATTTGGCGAAGGCCCATCCGAAGCTTTGGTCAATCCCCATGACTTCCCCGGTCGACCGCATTTCCGGACCTAATAAGACATCAGAAACCCCAAGCTTGGTAAAGGGAAAGACTGCTTCCTTGATAGCGATATGAGAAAAATGCGGGACTTGAAGAAAGCCCAAATCTCGCAACGTTCTTCCAGCCATGACCTTCATCGCCAATTTTGCCAACGGGACACCAATCGTCTTACTCACAAAGGGAATGGTTCGAGAGGCCCGAGGGTTGACTTCCAGAATATAGACTTGATCTTCTTTGACGGCATATTGAATGTTCATGAGCCCGATGACCTGGAGTTCTTTGGCTAATAGGACGGTCTGGTGTTGAATGGCTTGAATGATATTCTCTGCTAAGGAATGTGGTGGCAATGAACATGCCGAGTCACCAGAATGAATGCCGGCCATTTCCACATGCTCCATAATACCTGCCACCACCACATCGGTGCCGTCGGAAATAGCATCCACATCAACCTCGATGGCGTCTTCGATATAATCATCAATGAGCAGTGGATGCGAGGCTAAATTGATGGCCGTAGTCTGAAGATAGGAATCTAAGGAAGCCCCATCATAAATAATTTGCATGGCCCGTCCACCCAATACATAGGACGGTCTAACCATGACAGGATAGCCAATGTTGACCGCGATGAGATGGGCTTCATGGTGAGAGCGGGCAGACCCGTTTTTGGGTTGCTGAAGGCCTAACCCTGTTAACATATCACTGAATCGCTTTCGGTCTTCGGCACGGTCAATGTCCTCAGGCTGAGTTCCTAGAATCCTCATACCCTCT
>JAOUNC010000139.1 GCA_029881175.1 Nitrospirota bacterium
CATGAGCTTCGACGGTCACTCCTGTAGCGGTGTCATCAAACATCGCCGACATTCCACTGGGTAAATCAGTGATCCGATCTATCGTATAGTCCCCATATAGATCCAACCACCGATAACGGATGCGAGCACCTACTCCATAGCGACTACGACTCACATCCGCTCCCCCCAAGACCTTGGTATTATGATTCCCGAAATATGCAAAACCAGAAAGATTCATGGAAAAATTATCCGACTGGGCATAATCGAACCGGGTCATCACATACCAGTCTTTAGAGTTATTCGTGTCTCCCCAACGTTCTTCTGCGCCATTGAGAATCCCGATTTGATATAGGAACCAATCCCCAAATGGCCGTCCATGAAGATCAATCCCCGCCTCGACCGTCGAATTATATAATGTCGGAGCAAAAGGAAAAATCGGAGCCATATTCCGATCAAAAATACCGTAAAATTTCGACGCAGCCGCACTGCCAAATGCTTGACCCCATCGTTGAATGGATGGCCCAAACGGTCCAAACGGAGGACCAATTTTCGGACTGAGCGGAAAAAATTGCGGGCGATCCGTCGCAACAGAGAAGTAGGCTGAGGGGTCTATCCGCCCTATTCGCACATGGCCCCAATTCATCCCTCCAATATTGTTGAAGGACACAAAGGCCCTTCCCAGTTCAACGTCACTCGATTGACTAAACAAGGAGGTCATATCTACAAGAAAACCCACATTCTCCGTGAGAGTCCCGGCTGTGAACATCCGCAGAAGCGATACCCTGGCCAATTCCGTCTGGTCCTCAGCCCCCGTCACATCTCTTTTCAGCACAGAATGGGTGACAGGTTCCACGTCAAACAAGAATCCAATGTAATTGGAAACATCATCTAACGTCACATCACCCAGGCGGATTTTTTCCACCACCCCACCATCAGGCGTCCCAGGCATTTGGTACCCATTCTCTAAGAACTGTTCTCCAAATGAGTTTAAACGCGGCCACCTTACGTGGCAAACGTTACAATTGACTTGATATTTTCTGGAAAAAGCAGGAATAGCCTCAGCCTCCGGACTCCAACCCGGCAATACGGAGACAATCAGCAGTACTCCCAAAACAAGTAGGGAGTGGGGGAGACCGGGTCGCAAGATCCTTCCGATAGAGGTCATAAATCTATTCCTCTTAGATAATATGTGAGGGTAGTCACATTGCAAACAGAAAAGCCTTTCAAACCGGCTTGGGACTTTTCTATTTATTATCGGAAAATAGTGTTACATTCTTTAGTTATTATTATGTCTTTTGTTCTTATGTCTTTATTTTTTGCTATTTGTAACTGACCATTTTCCATGAATCTCTACAAAAGTACCTTGCCCATTCCCCTCGTGCTGTTGACCGTTACTACAGGATGGCTGATGATCGGCTGTAGCGCAGGGGCATCGACCACTCGATACCTGGTTAATGAAGCTGACAAAATGGTGGGTATGGAGGTGACCTATCGAGAAGGCTCTCAGGAATACTCCCACCCGGCTGCCCTGACACCAGAGCACGTAGAAAAATTTCTGCAGCATATTGAAGTCCACCCTTCCTCATTACTCGATCGAATCGTAGGAGGGTCTTCAACGGCACAAGAGGCGTTTTCTGAGGAACAACGGAAATTTTTCTCCGAAAATATTTCTAAAGCCTTCGAGGAAGCTTCTCCCTTGGAAATCATCACTTTTTACTCGGCAATCCCTCGAGGAAATGGTATTTGGGAAATAACCTCTGGTGGAATGTACCTAGAAGATCATGAGCTCCATCTTGTCCTACCCAATTACCGGTACACTGTCCCAGCAACAACTTCTCCACAATTGCCGAGAACTAATCCTCTCAGGGCATTAGGCGAACCCCTTCATTCATTGAAGAGTGTTGACCCCGTTCGGCAGGTCACCCATCCCCTCGCCAAAGAACTTTGGACACATCAGACTCCTCATTTTATCCTTCCCCTCCACGATCTCGACAATATAAAAATTCCCTCGAAGAGCCCACATGGACCGCCTTCCAACTCCACGGAACCAACACGGAAATCCAGTAGCCAGCGATTGAAAAACTTGGAAGAGTTACGAAAGGAGGGCTTACTTACCGAAAAGGAATATCAACACAAACGACAAGAAATTCTTAACCAACTGTAACCACGTACATTGTGAAACAAAAAAAGTAAGAAGAAATCGTAATGCCCCTGGTGCAGGTGGGTAAGGGGAACACTTGTCTTACACCTTACTTTTCACTTCGAAATTTTTACTCGTCAATGGTAGCTTTCCGCATCGGTGGGAAATTTTCCACATTCCACTTCTTCTTTGTATCGTGTGAGCGCTTGCAACGCATCCGCCTTTAAATGAGCGTAGGGTTTCACAAATTTCGGAACGAAATCGTCAAACAACCCCAAGACATCGTAGAGCACGAGCACTTGCCCATCGCAGCCCTGACCCGCTCCAATGCCGATGGTCGGAATAGTGAGCGCTTGAGTAATCGTGTGAGCCAGCGAACTCGGCACACATTCCAGGACTAACGCAAAAGCCCCGGCGGCTTCAAGCGCTTTCGCTTCCTGCAAAATCCTTTCGGCTTCCTTCTGGCCTTTCCCTTGAACGCGGTAGCCTCCAGATTGATTGACGGACTGAGGGGTCATGCCCACGTGCCCCATGACGGGAATTCCGAAACGGGTCATAGCCTCTACGCGATCAACCACCGAAAGGCCGCCCTCAAGCTTGACGGCGGCTGCCCCCGCTTGAAGGAAACGCCCCGCATTTCGCACCGCCTCCTCCACACTGACCTGATAGGACAGAAAGGGCATATCGCTGATCACCAATGCCCGTTGTGCGGTCTGGGCGACCATTCGTGTGTGATAGAGCATGTCCTCCATCGTGACAGAAAGCGTGTTGGGCTTACCTTGCACGACCATGCCCAGGGAATCCCCCACCAGAATGACTTCCAACCCGGCTTGCTCCACAATTCTGGTAAACAGCGCATCATAGGCTGTGACCACCGTGAGTTTCTTGCCCTGTTGTTTGTGCTGCTGAAATTCTGGAATAGTCAAATGGGCCATGAGGTTTTCCTTTTGAGTCGCCTGCTATTATTTGCCCATCCGTTTGGCTGACTCCAACGTGTTCTGAAGAAGCATGGCAATGGTCATCGGGCCCACTCCGCCCGGAACAGGAGTAATCCAACCAGCCCGTTCTTTGACGCCATCAAAATCCACATCACCAACTAACTTGCCATCCGGCAATCGATTAATGCCCACATCAATCACGACCGCGCCTTCTTTGACCATATCCGGTGTGACAAATAGTGGTTTGCCAATGGCCGCAATGACAATATCTGCCTCACGAACGACCGATGGTAGATCCTTCGTTCGCGAATGACAGATCGTCACCGTGGCATGTCGATGGAGGAGCAACATGGCCACCGGTTTGCCGACGATATTACTGCGACCAATCACGACAGCTCGTTTCCCAGCAATGTCGAGCCCCGTGGAATCAATCATATGGATGACACCCTTGGGCGTGCAGGGCACAAAAACCGGATCGCCTTCGACTAAGCGCCCTACGTTGATAGGGTGAAAACCGTCGACATCTTTATCCGACGACACAGCCTGTAAGATCGCCTTACTTTCAATATGAGGAGGCAGGGGCAACTGGACCAGAATCCCATGTATTTTGGAATTTGCATTCAGCTGCTGAATAAGTGCCAATAAGGCTTCCTGCGTCGTAGAGGCTGGCAAGACATGCTCTTGTGGGTAGAGCCCGGCTTTTTCGCAGGCAATTTTCTTATTTCTGACATACACCGCCGAGGCCGGATCATCCCCCACTAAGACCGCTGCCAGGCCTGGCCTTACTCCAGTCTCTTCCACGAGAGCACTCACCGCGTGAGCAATGTCTTCACGAAGACTCAGCGCAAGCGCTTTTCCATCAATAATGTGTGCAGACACGAATTTTCCTTTGTGACAAGATTTCAATCAGGCTCCAAAACCCAACACGAGCGTCATTTTTCGAAAATCACGATATCAGGCACTCAAAAACTTCGTCAACGCAAGGCAGCAATTCAGATTCCTTGACACCCTGAGAAATCCTCACTTACCATGTCCAACACCAGCTACATCACACCCATGCGTCCCTGAACATCTACCTTCGTCCAAACAGGTACCCGTTTCGACAGCAACCATGTATTGATGGGCAGCGGCGGACTAGGGCAAAATCACATTCTCGATGATTGCCATGGATCGATCCTCACGAAAAGTGCCGCATAATTAGTAGAGTGATGCCATCAACCCCAGGGTATCCCATGAAAGAAACCCAATGACCGATCTGCAGCCAGATAGCGTATGCGCCAGTCTCATCGCAGACATGCGCAGTCTTCAGCTATCCACAGTAGGGCCGGACGGCATTCCCCACTGCGGATATACGCCTTACCTGCACCGAGCTCCTAACAATTTTTACATCTTTGTGAGTCAGCTGGCCGCGCATACCCGTCATCTGCTGACAAACTGGACTGTCGCGATCATGATCATCGCCGATGAACAATCGACGGCACAGATTTTTGCTCGAACGAGGGTCAATTACCTGTGTGACGCCAAACAAATCCAACCCGATAGTCCCGATTACTCATTGGTGCTGGACGACTATCAGCAACGGCACGGTAAGATGGCCGGAATGTTGCGGCAGCTGCCGGACTTTGTCCTGTTTCGGCTCCAACCAAGGAGTGGGCAGTTTGTGATGGGGTTTGGCAAAGCGTACACACTGGCTGGAGACCATTTGTCTGTATTCGAACATACCCGCATGGGATAGTGATAGATCGATATCCTGGACAAACGCCCTGAAGAAACCTAGTTATGCCACTGCTGTTCATACCTTTTATCAATACACGTGCTCTGAGCTCACTCCAACTCTTGTGATGGCGTCCCGCTCCACTATGACCTTCGCCCTTACGGCATTCGCTGGGCTTTTGCTCTTAGGGACAGACCATACCCTCGCGTACGAAATCGCCAATCTCCAGTTCCCGCAAAATATCATCGCAGACAACGGTCAGGTCTATTATATCGCCAACGCAAACGGTGATCCTGGCACTCGTGAAAACAATGGATTTATTAGTAAGGCCGATCAAGAGGGAAAAATCACTGAACTCCATTTTATTCACGGCGGCCAGAAATCCGTGACGCTTCATTCGCCGAAAGAAATGGCCATTATCGGGTCAACTCTCTATGTTGCGGACCTGGATGTGGTCCGAGGGTTTGATAAACAAACGGGGCACCCCCTGCTCACGATACCCTTTTCCCTCTTTCATGCGGAATCCCTGACCGGCCTTACGGCTGACTCTCATGGATTCTTGTATGTTTCGGATGCTAACACCAATACCATTTTTCGGATTGATTCCACTCAGGACCATGCCATCACACAGTTTGTCCAAAGTCCAAGCTTGTCGCATCCCCATGGGTTAGCTGTTCATCCGCGCAATGGGCACTTGATTGGTGTGGGGTGGGATGACGGGAAAGTGTTTGAAATAGATGAAAAGGGCATTATCCACGAGCTGTTTGTAAGCACGTTTTTTTCCGGTGGGTTTCATAATTTAGATGGCATTGATTTTGACCAATATGGCATTATGTATGTCTCTGATCTAACGGCCGGAAAAGTGTGGCGCATTCGTGCAGATCTCAAAAAAGAAGCCATTGCCGAGTTTTTGCTGTCTCCTTCAGGCATCGGCGTCGATCGAGTCAATCATGTGATTCTGGTCCCGTATCTCTACGCCAAAGGCGCTGAGATTAACGGCCTGGAACGTCCCTCCAACGATAATCCCAAGAAAAAGAAACGAACCTTTTCTGATTACGGGTTAGATTTTTTCAAGAAAGACAGGCCGAATGAGTAAGTGTGGATATTGTCATCAACGTAAAGGCAAGCGCTTGTGTCCAGCCCTGAATGGAATGATCTGCAGTCAATGTTGTGGCGGGCATCGGATCACCGATATCAGCTGCCCAACAACCTGTGTGTTCCTAGAAGTTAATGATGACTACCAACAGAAACGAACAGGTGGACAGTTTGAAGTGGAGAGACGAACCTTTTACCGAACGCTCTTGG
Organism: Nitrospirota bacterium; assembly: GCA_029881175.1. Classification (GTDB taxonomy): domain Bacteria; phylum Nitrospirota; class Nitrospiria; order Nitrospirales; family UBA8639; genus Nitrospira_E. The sequence continues at coordinate 6,077 of JAOUNC010000139.1, forward strand.
ATTTGGGGGGGGAACGCGCAACGGAGATTTTTTATGTGTTTGAAGCGTTGACTTTCAGGCATTTTCAAGATCGCCGCGATGCCCAAGATGCCGACGTCTTAGAAGGGCTCCAAACTCTCCGACGAAGTTTCAGTTTGATCCAAATCCCCGATACAGGCATTCCAGCTTTCGGAGAAGAGTTACAAAAGGAGTTTAAAGTTTTCGGTGAGCGCCAGCCGTTGGACCCAACGATGGTAACCGAAGTCTTAGATCGGGCTCAGGCCTTTATTCAAGGCTTTTCAGGATCTAGCCTTCGGTCCCATCGGTTCCTACACGGACTCTTAGGATATGTACGAGAGCGCCATCCCGATGTCGCCGAACAACTGGCTCGTCAAACTGGAGCAGGTGGACGGATTGTCATCCCCAGTGGATTTGATTACCAACCTGACACGGCACTCTCGTAACACAGTCCTAATCTTAAACTCTTGTCCATTTCTTGACCAGTTGGTCATTCGTTATTTGATCTCTTCAATGGTCATCTCAATCCGCTCCACCGGATTGTCACGCAAATCACGAGGCTGACTAACAATCGTCTCAGCGACCTCAACCCCTTTCACCACTTCTCCGAAGACCGTATATTGTCCATCCAAATGCGGGGCCTTATCAACCATGATAAAAAATTGTGAGCCTGCGCTATTAGGATCCTGCGTCCGCGCTGCAGAAAGGATCCCTTTTTCATGCGCGACTTTACTGAACTCTGCTGGAACCGTATAGCCTGGTCCCCCTGTTCCATATCGATTTCGATTGGCAGGATCCTTCGTCAACGGGTCACCACCTTGAATCATAAATCCTGGCAGGATGCGATGAAAAATTGTGCCATTATAAAACCCAGAGTTCGCTAGCTTGAGAAAGCTTTCCACATGCTTAGGGGCTAAGTCTGGGAAGAGTACGATTTCCATTTCACCAAACTTGGTCTTCAAAAGGACATGCGGCGCTGGTTTTCCAGCTTGGGTCTCTTCTGCCAAAACGACTGGTACGAGCAAGAGACTCACCATGCCCATCACACCCAACACCCTCACGCCCCCTCGACACATCTTCCCGAACGTACTGAACAAACCATTCATCATAACTCCTCCCTTACGTGAGCGGTTAATTTCTTGTTGTTCCAGAACCCTGCCGGCAGACCTCTTCAAGTGCCTGTTTGGCAGCCCGTTGCTCAGCTTCTTTTTTAGTGCGCCCTTGGCCTT
>JAOUNC010000140.1 GCA_029881175.1 Nitrospirota bacterium
GGCTGGGAGACATGATTGAGTTGTTGGCCCCAATAGACATTGGCAAAGGCGCGATTGAAAAAGTCTAATCGAAGGCCTACGCCAATGCTGGCTAATGTCTCCGGATCTGGTGTGGAAAATTTGGCGTTCCAGGAACGTCCCACATCAATAAACGGAGCGACTTGTACCGATACGTTGGAGCCGGTCAAAGATGGAAGCACGGGGATGCGGGATTCAATGGAGAAGAGGAAGGCATTATCCCGGACCAGTTGGTTTTCGCGGTATCCCCGTACGCTATACCGGCCGCCAACGGCAAATTGTTCGAGCGGAAATAAACTGTCGTTGGAAATTTGAAGGGCCAGATTGCTGATGAATTGTATGCCCCATGGATCGATGCGACGAGCCCATTCGGCTTGCCCCAACCAAATGAAAAACTGTGAGTCGGGATCATCTTTCCCCACTCGATTATTGGTGGCATTGAGCACATCCAAGCCGACGCTGAATCGTGAATAGAGGGCAAACACTTGCATGGGTTGGCGGTGGACCCATTCCTGTCCAAAGCGCAGGGCGGACACCACGGCTTTTCCATTATTGGTCGTTCCCGGGATAAAAGAGAATCCGGTTCCATCAAGCGTACTCTTGGTTTCCAGGTGTTCCCCGATCAGTGAGAGGGTGACTTCATCTGTGAGGCTACGATAGACAGGCTGTCGAAGGGTAATTGTGAAAATTTCAGCTGTGGTTTGAATGTTCAAGTCATCAAAAGGGGACGTGACCACCCTGAAATCATTCAGGCGATATCGGAATCCCAGTGTCGTATCCTGTGGAGTGAATGGGACGACGTAGGTCGTATCCAAGAGAGGGTCCAACCCTTCCGATTGGCCATAGGTGAAGGCAAAATGGTCTCCAATTCCAAAAGGGTTATCTACCGCGATCGTGCCCAGTCCGCGTTCAGCGCCGATGGTTGGTGATTGGAAATTATTAAATTCCGCCCATGCTTTAAAAGGCGAGGCTTCTTCAACTCGGACATCTAACGTCGCCTCTCCCGGTTTGAGGCCGGGTTTCAATTCGGAATTTAACCGTTGAATCCTGGTGTCTTGCAGTAAGATTTCTAAGCGTTCTTTTAGTGGCCGGATATTGAGCGGAGGGCCAGCGCTTTGTTCAATGCGTTGCCGGAAGTAGAAGGGAAGGAAGTACTTTGTGCCTTCAATATGAATATCAGTCAGTTTCCCTTCGATGATGCGATAGGTGAGTTGGCCATCTTGGATCGATTGATCAGGAATGATGGCTCCTGAATTCACGTAGCCTTTGTTGATATAGGTTTGTGTTAACGCTCGGCGGAGTTGTTCGAGATCTTCGGTTGAGAGCTCGCGGTTTTCGTATGGGGCGGTGATCAAACCGATTTCTTCCTGTGATAACACGGTGCTGCCTTCGACGCGAATGGTCTGGACCATTACCCGTAATCCAGGTGCAGGTTTCGGTTGTAATTCGGGAAGGGTTTCAACGGGAGGTAAGATGAATTTGGGAAGTGAAGGCGGGGCGGGCTCCGGCTGAGTGACTTCAGGCGGTTTGCCGGAACGCCCTGTTGGATCAATAACTGAAGGAACTTGCGCAAGAAGGGAGGGCGTGAGTCCTAAGCCTACGGAAAGATTCAGCAATGTCCCAAGGAAGATCCGGACGGTCAATCTGGTGTGTCCGATTATGACGGAATGTTTTGCCAGTGTTTTTGGGTGAAGGTTGCTTGGCATCAACCGAGGCCTTACTACAGTTTGTACAAGAAACACCATATAAAAAATTCATAAAATAGGGCCTATTCATAACAGGACTCCACGAAAATTTCTAGTGGGGATTGAGTTTTCACGAAGGGTGGTGGAATGAAAAAGCAAAATTCGTTGCTATTGGGTCTCACATAACCATGTGTGCTTATACGAGGGCCTGCCCGGTGATTTGAGCAATTATGAATGATTGCTGATGAAACGATCTTGTCCTAATGACTTTCTTTCACGAGATTTTTATTCCATTCCGGCACTTCAATGGTCAGATCTTGTTCGCCATTGGGGACGCATTGGCAGGCCAGTCGGGATTGCAGGCTTAGTCCAGGGGCTTCATCGAGTTGATCGTTTTCGTCATCAGTGGGTTCATTGCAGGTATCCAGGCCTTGTTTGACGATGATATGACAGGTTGAGCAGGCGCACACTCCGCCGCACGCATGCTCCACATCGATTCCACTCCCCAAGGCAATATCCAAAATACTGCCTGGTAATCCGGTTTCTCCGAAGGGGAGTTTGGTGGGATCAACCTGAATTTCAATTGGAGCATCCGGGGTAATGAATGTCACCTTGAAGGGTTTTTGGGCAATGGTCGTCTCACTTTTTTCAATATATGGATTACTTCCTCCCATTAATATCTCCTTTTAAAACAATAAGTTATAATAATTTATTCGTCAATTATTGAATAGACGCTTGATTGTTCTATTAGATAATCCGACTAATTGAATCTCCGACCATTTTAGTCTTGACTGGGTTTGGAGGTCAATGATATATTAACCCCGATCATATGAGTCGGCATTAAGATCCCTGACAAATGCCAGAAGTCAGGGTTGGGACAGGAAAAAAGCAGAATACTATTTCATTTGGTTTATTATGTTGAAAATTTCTAAAAAAGCAGATTATGCCTTGATGGCACTCCAGTACATGGCCACCGTTCAGTATGGGGAGATGAATGGCCTGAGCACGTTTCGTGTCATGAATACGAAGGAGATCGCGGAAGAACATCATATTCCATTGGAGTTGTTGGCTAAGGTGCTTCAGACGTTGGCTAAACACGACATGATTGAAAGTCAAAACGGGCCCAAGGGAGGGTATATTTTAGCGCGCGAACCACGGGATATATCTATTGCGCAGGTGCTAGAGGCCATCGAGGGGCCGTTGGGCATTGCGGATTGTTACCATGAAAAAGATGACCATGCGGCCTGTGATCAAATGGAGCATTGCAACATCCGCACACCGCTCCTGAAAGTTCAAGAAAGCATTGTCCATTTACTTAGTAGTATGTCAATTGAAGATATGATGGAAGAACCGCCTTTAATTATTGTGGAATCTCGAAAAAAAGAAGGAGCGCAATTATGAAGTTACCCATATATTTAGATAATCATTCGACGACCCCCTGCGATCCGAGGGTTGTTGAAGTGATGCTTCCCTATTTCACAGAAAAATTCGGCAATTCGGCCAGCCGTAACCATACCTTCGGGTGGGAAGCGGAAGAAGGTGTTGAACATGCCAGAAAGCAAATTGCCCGCTTAATTGGTGCCGATGCGAAGGAAATTATCTTTACCAGCGGAGCGACAGAATCGGATAATTTGGCTTTGCAAGGTATCGTGGCGATGTACAGGGAAAAGGGTGATCATATTATCACCAGTGCCACTGAGCATCGAGCCGTGATTGATACAGCAAAATATCTCGAGAAGAAGGGCGTGACCGTGACCTTTCTTCCCGTAGACAAAGAGGGCATGGTCAGTCCTGACGATGTGCGCAATGCGATTACCGATAAAACAATTTTAATTTCAGTGATGTTGGCGAACAATGAGATTGGAACGATCAATCCCATTGCCGAAATTGGGAAAGTCGCCAAAGAAAAAGGCATTATCTTTCATTGTGATGCGACTCAAGGGGTCGGAAAAATCCCGGTCAATGTGCAGGAAATGGGCATTGATCTCATGTCATTTACCTCCCACAAAATCTATGGTCCTAAAGGTGTTGGAGCGCTCTACGTTCGACGGCGTGCGCCCCGCGTTCGCTTAGAGCCTATGATGTACGGTGGCGGACATGAACGAGGTATGCGATCTGGGACGTTGCCTGTCCCCTTAATTGTGGGATTTGGGAAGGCCTGTGAGTTATGTGAGCAGGAAATGGCGACGGAATCGGTTCGCATGGCGAAAATGCGAGATCGACTCCAAGAAGGCATTATGGGAGCGATGGAAGAAGTCTATTTGAACGGTCATCCAACGGAACGGTTACCTGGAAATCTTAATATTAGCTTTGCCTATGTGGAGGGCGAGGCTTTGTTGATGGGCGTGAAAGAAATTGCCCTTTCTTCTGGCTCGGCCTGTACTTCAGCCACACTTGAACCCTCATATGTGTTGCGAGCTTTGGGTGTGGGTTCGGATTTGGCCCATTCTTCGATTCGGTTCGGCCTGGGCCGATTTACGACGGATGAGGAAATTGAATATACGATTGACCGTATGCTCAAAGCGGTGACGCACCTTCGAGAAATGTCACCGTTGTATGAGATGGCCAAAGAGGGTGTTGACTTGAAAAATGTACAGTGGGCTGCACATTAATCTGGTACTAAGAATCGTCTTATCTTTACATATCAGAAGGAGGAATGAGCCATGGCCTATAGTGAAAAAGTGATTGATCATTACAACAATCCTCGCAACGTGGGGTCGTTTAAAAAAGATGATGATGGAGTGGGGACCGGTATCGTCGGCGCGCCGGAATGTGGAGACGTGATGAAACTCCAGATCAAAGTCGAGAACGACACGATTGTGGATGCGAAGTTTAAAACATTTGGTTGTGGTTCGGCTATTGCCAGTTCGAGCTTGGCCACGGAATGGTTAAAGGGGAAATCGGTCGCAGAAGCACAGAAAATCAAGAACACTGATATCGTTGAAGAACTCAATCTTCCTCCGGTGAAGATTCACTGTTCGGTATTAGCCGAAGATGCCATCAAAGCGGCATTAGGGGATTATCAGAAGAAGGCCGATGAGAAAAAGCCGAAAGTGGAAGAAGCGGCTGCTTCATCGTAAGGCATGAAATGCGTGTTGATAGGAGAGTCTGAAAATGGAAACACAAGAAGCCGATAACACAGCCATCGTGACGATGACCGATGCGGCCTTGAAGGAAGTTCAGCGATTGTTGGATCTTCAGGGCATCACCGAGGGTGGGTTGCGACTTGGGGTCAAAGGTGGAGGCTGTTCAGGGTTAAGCTATACGGTTAATTTCGATGAAAAAATTGGAGAGTTCGACACGGTCACTGAGGTCAATGGCGTCAAGATCATTGTCGATATGAAAAGTGCCATTTATCTCCAAGGGATGACCTTGGATTACCAAAAGGATATGGTGAGCGGCGCCTTTAAGTTCATCAATCCCAACGCGTCCAAAACCTGTGGATGTGGGGAGTCGTTCTCAGCCTAACCAACGATTTTTAGATATGTACGTAGTTGCTTGGGCATGGTGAAGTTAGCCATGCCCAAGCTGTCAGAGGAGAGATCGCTCATGACCCCTCACCACCATCATGAAACCGTAGCTGGCTCACGTGAGCTGCCGATGGCACGCAGCATGTGTTGGCATTGTCAATCCGAGGTGACCGGGGAATATCTTTGTGGCCAATGTGTGAAAGTTCAGCCTCTATCCAAAGAACTGGATTATTTCGCCTGCTTCAAATTGCCTCGATTACTGAACATCGATGAGCAGCAATTAGAACGGACCTACCATGAACTGAGCCGCACGTTTCATCCCGATTTTTATTCCACCAAAGATGAATCGGAAAAAACCATTAGTTTGGGGAATTCGGCCTTCCTCAATTCCGCCTATCGAACGCTGAAGGATCCCATTCAAAGGGTCGAATATCTTATTCGTTTGGAGGCAGGGGCTGTTAAAGATATTCGTTCCAATCCGCCGGCCGATCTGTTTGAAGAAATACTGGAGTTACAAGAAGATATGGAGACCTTCCGTGGTCTTGTGTCTGAACACGATTCGCCCGAATGGGACGCATTGCGAAAAAAACTCCAACGCGAGCGTGAGCATCTTGAAGATCGTCAAGCTGAAATGGAAAAGTTGTTGCGTGAGAAATACCAAGAATGGGATCAATTGCAAAACGTAAAAACCGATCAAGGTGAAACCCACGAACAAAAAAAATCCGTGTTGCGCAGTATGCAAGAAATTCTTTCTAATCGCACCTACATTTGCAATATGGTGAATGAGCTATTGGAAACAACGGGTTAACACCAATCGCTGAATTGGAAAAGGGAAAATTGTGAGTCGAATTGTTGGCATTGATTTGGGTACGACAAACTCTTTGATTGCCTATATGGATAAGGGAGCGCCACGGGTTATTCCTGGTCCGGATGGTGTCACGAAAGTACCTTCTATTGTAGGCATGACGGATAATGGATTGATTGTGGGGGATCCAGCGAAGGCTCATCTCACGCGTAATTCTGCTCGTACCATCTATTCCGTTAAACGGTTTATGGGAAAAGGGTTGGCAGATGTGAGCGATGAACTGAAATATTTTCCCTATTCCCTCCATGAAAAAAATGGGGTCATCCGCATAGAAATTGGAGAGAAAACCTATTCGCCTCCGCAGGTCTCCGCCATGATCTTGAAAGAACTCAAACGGCGAGCGGAAGAATTTCTAAAAGAAGACATTTCTAAAGCGGTCATTACCGTTCCAGCCTATTTCAATGATAGTCAACGCCAAGCCACAAAAGATGCCGGGATGATTGCGGGTTTGGAAGTGCTGCGTATCATCAATGAACCTACTGCTGCGGCGCTGGCGTATGGGTTGCAGAAAAAGACTCAAGGCATTATTGCCATTTATGACCTTGGCGGTGGGACGTTTGATATTTCCATTCTGAAATTAAAAGATGGCATTTTTGAAGTGCTAGCCACCAATGGCGATACGCATTTAGGGGGAGATGATTTTGATCAACGCCTTATTGATGTGTTGGTCCAAGAGATTTTCGAGCAGCACGGGGTTCAAGTTCAAGACGATCTCGACCTGATGCAAGTGGTGCGCTTGGAAGCCGAACAAGCCAAAGTGCGACTCTCGGAAGACGCAGAAACCACGCTAGTAGTGGAGCTTCCCACTGGAAAATATGAAAAGACTTTAACCCGGGCAACAATTGAATCTTTGGTTATGGGACTCGTAGCGCGGACGCTGGCTCCCTGTCGGTCGGCCCTGAAGGACGCTGGGTTACGTGCGGACCAAATTGATGAAGTGGTCTTAGTTGGTGGCAGTACTCGCATGCCGTTGGTTCGAAATAAAGTTGAGGAGCTATTTGGGAGGCAACCTCACAGTGAATTGAATCCAGATGAAGTGGTGGCGTTAGGGGCCGCCGTGCAAGGCGATATTCTTGGTGGCCATAATAAAGAAATTCTTCTCTTGGATGTCACGCCCTTGTCCTTGGGAATTGAAACCATGGGGGGAGTGATGAGTGCGCTTATCCGGCGCAATACGACGATTCCAACCAGCGCCAAGGAAATGTTTACGACTTATGTGGAC
>JAOUNC010000141.1 GCA_029881175.1 Nitrospirota bacterium
CGACAATGCGATCATAGCCCCAGGTGCGATTCTCTTTGGCGAATTGCACGACTAAGTTCTCAATCTCTTGCTTGCAACGGGGGCGTCCCGGATACCGCCGGTGCTGAGAGCCATCGAACTTCTTCGCGATCAGTCTCCGATGCCAGGCCAGCAGCGTCTCAGGTGTTACCACCGACACCACCTCTGCCAGCGCCTGTTTTCCCAGGCGTTTGCCGAGGGCAGCCAGAGTGCGACGTTCACCGTCAGTAAGCCGCACCTGGCCCGTGATCTGCTGTCGTAAGATGCGGTTTTCTGCGACCAGATATTCATTCCGCAACAACAATTCTTGGTCCACCGTTCCCGTAATATAGGCGAGTAAAGTTTTCCACTCCATAGCTCCTCCACGTGGGCATGTTGAGGTTCCTTTTGATGTGGAGTATGGGGGATAGAGCTGGGGAATGACAAACGGGAGCGAGTTCTTCTGCTACTTCGTAATTCACATTAAAACAGGGAGTTGGAGTTTTTTGACCATACGGGATTTCGAGCGCGGGACAGGCTTGCTCAATAACCCGCTCTACATCGGTGAATATATTTGGAACCGGTCCGAATGGGCGCGTCACCCGGAAACTCGGCGACGGATTCGTAAGGACCGGCCCAAAGACGAATGGGTGACAGTTCCCTTACCGGACCTCCGCATTGTGCCTCAAGAGCTCTGGGAGAGGGTGAAGGCCCGTCAAAAAATTCAGCAACACAAAGGGGAGGCGGTGCGCCAGGGGTTGAAAGATTCATCCACCGGAGGCAAAGGGCACAAGTATTTGTTTTCTGGACTGGTGAAGTGCGGGCAATGCGAAGGAAACTATGTGATCACCAGCCGCTATCAATATGGGTGTGGCACCCGCATTAATCGCGGAACCGTCGTCTGTGATAATAGCCTTCGGGTGTCTCGTGAACTGCTAGAAAAAACCTTATTGGCACGCATCAAGGAGGACTTACTGTGCGAGGAAGGGATTGAGCTCTTTCTCAAAGAAACGCAGCGACTGATGAATCAACAACCGAATCCGACACAGGATTTAGGCAAACAGGTCCGGCAAACGGAGAAGGAAATTCACAATGTGCTCAAAGCGATTAAGGCCGGAATTTTCACGGAAAGTACGGAGGCCGAATTACGGTCCTTGGAAGCCAAGAAAAAGGAACTCGAAGCCCTCCTCGATGAAAAAAACGGGGGTTCTTTGAACGGTCACCAGTTAATCGCGGCGGCGCGAGCATGCTTTCACAATCTCGTCAAAAATTTGGAGAATGTCGAAACCGCCTGCTTATCACCCATTCGGGAGCAAATAAAAACCCTGGTTGGGGGAGCGATTAAGCTACATCCCACCGAGGAGGGCTATCTGGAAGCGGAGCTTGCCGGCGACTATGCGGGGTTCTTAAAACTGACAGGCGAGAAAAGTAAAATAATGGTGGTTGCGGGGGAGGGATTTGAACCCTCGACCTTTGGGTTATGAGCCCAACGAGCTACCAGGCTGCTCCACCCCGCGAATCGATACTAGTAGAGGCACCGCGTGGAAGTCAATAAAAGTGCAAGAATTTCTGGAGTGTGGTTATGATGTGAGCTGTGATATGTTTTCCATCCTATGTTGCTAGCAGGTATTTTTGCCATCGTCTTGGTTTTGGCCCTGATTATCGGGGATTGGTTTCAATTCACCACTCTCAAGCCCTGGGCCTGTCATTATGGATGCCCGCTAGCCCGTCGCCAGGACTCCGTGTCTCAACCAAAAGATTCTTTTCCCAGATTATTCAAAACCCAAAGCACCCTTGCTCTTCCCCATGGCGTGGCTCGTTGGGTGGCGGAACGCCAAGCCATTGTCATTCGTCCTTATTATAAAATGTTTTCCCTTCGGTTTCGGACCGCGTGGCCCTTAAAGGGGACAATTGAGTATCGCTTCCAGGACGATCACCTCCAACTACATTTATCCAAACGGATTCCGTGGTCTTCCGTCATTTTAACGGCAATATGGTTGCTGTTTGTCATTGGAGGAACCTTGGCCTTTGTGGGGATGTATGCAATGGATGGAGGGTTTAACACAATCGGAGGGATATTTTGGGCGGTGGGGATGATCGCCTTGGGGTTATTGGTGCTGGCCGGAGGAGTGATTCTTCTTGCATTTGCCTACCGTCTGGAAGATTCTCGGCTGATGCAGGTCTATGAGGAATTGACGGCGGCATTAATGTCTGAGAATAGACAAGGTGGATAAAAGAAATTGCCATTGTTTTCATGGTGTTTTTAATCCCAATTACGTCTTAACCCTCACCCCAACCCTCTCCCTCAAGGGCGAGGGAGCTAAAAATGTTGTACCTTATTCTTCTTTTGAAATGAGGTCTTTTGTCAGCTTGGAGAAGTTTTCGACCCGGAAGGATGGGAGGGCATAGGCCCAGCCTTTGACTCGTTGATTCAATGCTTCGACTTCTTGTTGCACCTCTTCTGGTTTTTTGAGAAGCGTGTCTTTTTCAGGTGTTTGCACATCGGTTTCTTTTTCACCCTTTTCCGTTTCAGCTCCATCGGTCTTTTGGCTATCTTCTGGCTCGGGTTTCAGTTCTGAGGGTTGGATGAGATTGGCGTCGAACTCAGCTGAGAATGCTCCCCATACGTTCGGCTCTTGCTTGGTTGTCTGAACGTGCAGCCGCAAGCCATCAAATGTTTCTAACACCGCTGACACTCCTGGTTTCCCAGAAAAATCTACCTCCGCTTGTGGTTTGACATCTTCCAAGGATAACTGGACCAGTGTCCCTACCACATTATTCACATTAAATTGCGAGGAGACCGTATACCCGGCAGGAATGGCGTCCAAGTGAAAATCCAAATCCTCCGGTTTGGCCTTTGACAGATGCAGGGTATCTCCGCTTGGATGCGTTACCGTTACCTGTCGAACGCGTTTGGTCGGAAGTGCGATCACTTCCTTATCCAACCATTCGCCCGGCACGGTTTCAATTTTCACATTGCCGATCGCCAACCACGTCTGCGGGTCACCTGGTTTTCGCACATAGATATCACTCATCCGGGGATTGCCTTTTGCCGGGCGTTGGTTCCCCACCACCAGTTTCGCAGCTTCAGGATTATCGGTGGTCTTCACCGTCACCGTCTTCGACGTGGAACCTTCCTGGTCCTTATCCTGCAACCCCAGGCGTTCATATAAATCAGGGTTTTTGGTCTTCGGTTCATGGATGCGCAGGTCTGCCAACCCAACAATCAAATTTTTGACTTTTTCCACATCAGCCCGATAGCCGGACTTTTCTTTGACGCTCCAGGTCTGTTCCCCTCGCACTAACGTCATAGTCTGGTCTTTGGTTTCAATGACAACCTCATTGACGTCATTCACCAGGCTCATTAAATCGGGAAACACCAGTTGTCCACTTTGGGGAAGACTCGTAGACGTTTCGCGATTGGCAAACACGGCCAACAGAATGCCAATAATCGTGATGCCAGCCAACAGGCCTATAGTTTTTGACTTCATACGGTTCCTTTACATATCTGTGGGATCATCGTGCTTTTCAAAAATACATTGCTGATGATTCAATTTACGCTGATTTTCTTCGCAGACGTGAAGAACTGATCCAGACGCCGACAATGCCGATGAGTACCGGCACGAGTCCGATATTAATGAACTTCACCCAGCTTTCGACACGTTCAATATTTTTGCCCAATTCATGTTGCACGCTCCGTAATTCCTTCCGAACTTGGACCAGGTCCTGTCGGAACGTCGCCATGGCTTGTTGCTGCTCAGCACTCATAATCATGGCATTGCCTGTCGGCTTTTGACTTTGCAATTCCTGAAGCTTGCCTTCAGTGACTTTCAAACGCTCTTGGAGGGCCTGCTCCTTCTGCCGGAATTGCTGTTCGGCATCTTGTTGCAGCGCACGTAACAACGTAAAGGGACGGGAATAGCCGGCTCGGCTTCTCACGCTAATAAGGTCATTGCTCCCTGTCAGATTATCCAGCGCGTTGGTCACGAACGTTCCGTTTCCGGAAGTTGGAATCCCAATGCGTTGGCCAAAGAAATTCTGCACCTGAGCCCAAAACTTATCCTGCAAAATATCGGTATCCGCTACCACAATGACATTGATGGGATCTTTGGATTCAGCGAGATGTGTATGTTTGGAAGACGATTCGCTTGAAGTCGCAGGGGTGGCATTTTCTTCTGCGGCTGGTTCCTTAGGCTGGCCATCAGGAAAAGCCGTCTTTACCTTTCCTGTCACCCGAGCCGCCACCATCATTCTTTCACCTTCCGGTTGATAGCTACTCAGTATTCCACCGAGATCTGGCATAAATGACAGGCGTGAGGCATCGATTTTCATCGCCGCTTCATCGGATTGAATCAATGGGGTGAGTACTATTCCCACGTCCCCCTTTTTTTTCAAAATCCCAGCAGAGGCCATGGTGATCGTCGGCACTTGCGCGGTCACCATATCGTCCTGGCTGAAATGCTCCTGACGAAAATCTACCCACACCGGGTAATCGATGACTTGCATCCGCGCCTGTTGCTGAATTTGCACTTTCTTGGCTAACGGCAAATCACCCAATACCTTGCCCTTCACCATTTCCAAGCCCCATGCGTCAAACAACCTGGGAAGATCAGAATTCCCGGGAGTCGCTCCCATGGGATTCATAGGATTGCCTCCCTCCCTGTCAGATTCGGCCAGCGGATCCACAAAAATCATGGCATGCCCGCCCTGTAAGACGAACTGATCAATAGCATAAAGAATTGGATCCCCTAGGGATTTTGGGTGCACAACCATGAGAACGCTCACGTCTTCAGGTATCGTCGTCGCTGTGGCTTCAATCTTTTTTATCTCAAACATTTGTTCAATATGGGTCACAATCAACCAGGGCTGACTTCCCCCAGGTTGCTGCATAAAGGGCATGGCCCCCGCCCCATCAATCGGCAGTGAGCTGAGTAATCCGAGGATTTTTTTCTTCGGATTGGCAAGCCCATAAATCATCTTGGTCAAATCATATTCTAAAAACTCTTCTCGCTCCGGTTGAAAAAATGGAATCACTTCTAAGTCATCGGTCGAACTGGTTCCTGCCAAGCCAAAGTAAAACTGGGTGCTCCCGTTATCTAACGGAACACCCTGCAGCCCATAGGCCACCGCGCGATCTTCTTCTTCTGAAAACGGCTCCGGGTCCATTACCTGCAAAAGTAGTTGGCCGTCAGCGACTTGTGCATATTCTTCCAACATCTCTTGGACCCTCGTGGCATACCCTTTAATTCCCGGCAACCCGGTCGCCAGTTTCTTGGATAAATAAAACCGAAGCGTGATGGGTTCCGCCAAATTGCCCAACACGTTTTTTGTACCATCTGACAGCGTATAGAGCTGATGGTCCGTTAAATCGAAGCGAGCCGAACGTAAGGCCGCGCTACTCATCATATTGAACGCCCCAAACAACACTGCAGCGAGGGCAATACCCGTTCCTGTCAACAATCGTTTATTCATACATTCCTCTCCAATTGGCAAAACCATTGGCCACCATGGTGTTGGTCTCCTGCATTACTCAGCTTTTTTCATATCGATCACGGTGGCCGTTGCAAACAACCAAAAGGCAATGAGCGAGAAAAAATATACAATGTCCCTCAAATCCAGAACCCCTTTGCTGATGGATTGAAAATGCGTCAAAAAACTAAACGAGCTAATGGCACTCAAGAGAAATTGTGGTGCCCATCCGCTAAACAGCTCCAAGACAAGAGGAAAGCCGCTTAAGATGAATCCCAAACAAATGACTACGCTCACGACAAATGCGATGACTTGATTTTTCGTTAACGCCGAAATGCAGGATCCGATGGCTAAAAACCCGCCCGCCATCAAGAGGCTTCCGATATAGCTGGCTACAATCACGCCATTATCCGGATCGCCCAGCAGATTCACGGTAATCCACATCGGGAAGGTCAACGCCAGGGCTATCCCGGTAAAACACCAGGCCGCCAAAAATTTCCCCACGACCGCCTCCCACATCGTCACAGGCAACGTGAGCAACAGTTCTATCGTGCCCGAACGCCGTTCTTCAGACCAGAGGCGCATCGCCAATGCCGGAATGAGAACCAGGTAGAGCCAGGGATGGAAATCAAAAAACGGGACGAGATCCGCTTGCCCTCGAACAAAAAAGTTTCCCAAGTAAAACGTAAAGGCTCCACTGAGCATAAGAAAGATGACGATAAAAACCGCCGCAATGGGTGTGGCGAAATACCCGACCAACTCCCGTTTAAATATGACTCGAATGCGTTCCACAATGCCTCCTTGCTTATCAATTCTGCTCTGGTACGTTTTAGGTTAATGCCTGCTTGTGTGTGGTTAAGAGACGAAAGACCTCATCCAATTGCCCGCGATCCGTATAGAGCTCCCGAACCTCCCACCCCTGTTCCCTGGCATAATGCCCGATTTCGGGAAGAATCCATTCTCCCTCATCCGGATAAATTCTAAACTGCACGAGATTTCCATCCTTGCCCTGTTCTACAACTTTTTTGACCCCTTTGATTGTCATAAAACGTTCGTGGGCGATAGCCGGCTCCACTCCGCTCACCGTCACCAACACAGTGTTATGTGTCGGGGCCTGTCCTTCTAACTCTGCCGGGGTACCATCAGACACCACTTTGCCTTTGGCAATAATCATCGCACGAGAACACACCGCATGGACTTCTTCTAAAATGTGTGTGGAAAGAATAATGGCTTTCTCTTGAGCCATGGCCCGAATCAGCGTACGGACTTCGTGCTTTTGGTTGGGATCTAAGCCATCGGTCGGTTCATCCAGCACCAAGACATCAGGATCATGCAAAATGGCTTGGGCCAGCCCGACACGACGCTTAAAGCCTTTCGACAGGGTTTCAATCTGTTGGTCCAACACCGATTGCAAATTCACTTTCTCCACGGCTTCGGACACGATGCGTTTAAGAGAATCTCCATGATAGCCCCGCATCTCTCCAATGAACGTTAAAAAGGAAGCAGGAGTCATATCGTGATAAGCCGGGGCGCCTTCCGGCAAATACCCAATACGTGTTTTCGCTTCAATGGCCTCATCTTGCACATCATGGCCGCAGACTCGTACCGTGCCGCTGGTTGGCCTCAGAAACCCGGTGATCATTTTCATTGTCGTGGATTTACCAGCTCCGTTCGGCCCCAGAAACCCGAGCACTTCACCCTTGCCGACAGTGAACGACACCCCATCGACCGCAACAATCGAGCCAAATGTTTTCCGTAAA
>JAOUNC010000142.1 GCA_029881175.1 Nitrospirota bacterium
CTTGCTAGCAGCATGATTCACCTCCCCTTCTTTTTCTCGCCCGGTTGTTTGGCAATCACATCCGCCTGCATCTTGTCATAGGTCGCTTGGGGCAAAATCCCCCGACTCACCAACTCATCCTTCCTGCTATACGGCCGGCCTTCAACGATCTTTTTGGCATACGCCTCCCCAATACCTGGCAACGCTTGAAGTTCTTGACCGGTCGCGGTGTTTAGATCAACCTTCATCTTGAATGTCGCCCAGACCGGAGATGGACCTCCTACTCCACCAAGCCATTCGATTCCCGACGCACCCAGCATAACGAACATCAATCCCAACACCACCAATAGACGCCTCATGTGTCACCCTCCTTTGTGAAAAATTTCTCCATAACCGACCCCATCCTTCCCAAAACCATAGGGCACTATTACGCCACAACAGTCGAATAACTTCAAGAAGGAGAAACGCAGAACGTCGCAACCGGAACCGTTAAACCATGAAGATTTATGAAGGAAGAAGGGAGAGGAAAAAAAGAAGACAGGAACGTCCCAACTAATTATCAGGAATCACGTCATACCGTACATTCATGGCATATTCATGACGAGCTTTTTGACGGCCAACAAAAAACACCACTAACGGAATGGCGAAGGACAGCAAGGTCATCCCAAAGACCAAATACCATGACCGGATAAACACTTCCCGAACATCACCTAACCACCAGATAAGGTTTTGCGCCGTTTCAACGGACATGAACGGACGAACAAAGTTCCAATGTTTCTCCAAAAAAGACGCCACATTATGAGGATTAATCCAATCCGGCAAAAAGTGAAAAAACGGAAATAAAATGATGAGCTTGATAATTTGAGCTGAAAGAAATCCGCCCAACATAGTTCGAATGGCCATGATCGGGACCCGTCCGAAATAACAGGTTCCCAGGTTATATCCCAACATGACATTAAACCCAATGGAATAGGCTCCGGATAAAATACAGGCAAAGACCTTGTCAAACAAATTCGGATCATGGGTCCCAAAAATCGGAATGAGATGATTCATGACCGCCAAAGAAAACGGGGTAAACAATGCCGCTAACACGAGATCAAGTAAAATCCCTTTAAACCCCACCACCCAAAACGAAATCTTTTCTTTAAACACCAAAAACTCAACCGGAATTTTCTCCCCCATCTTATGGACTAAGGAAAACATTTGAATCTTGGAAATCGCTTCCGGCAACGAATAGCGCGGAGAGGCTTCCCCACCACCTCCCACCATTAACGGCCCTGCACTACTCGCTGATGCCTTCCCAGCCATCGAGCAACCTTATCCTTTAATCAAACCACATTTGAAACGCCCGTAAATACGCGAACATCACGCTGGCCCCAAAACACAAAAACCCAATACCAAAGCGTTGCTTAATAGCTCCAAAAAACAAGGCCATAAATAAACTCAGCACGGCAAAAAACCTCGCAATATTGCCTTGAAACATTAACCCGACCATTTCACGCCAAAAGAGATCATATTGGTCGGGCGTCATGTAATGGAGTGGATCCAACATTTCAATGACTCCCTCAAGCCATCGTTCGATATCCGCAAACGCCGCCATCACTCTCATGACGTCACCTCCACTTTCTCAATCACCTGAAGCCACCCCGTCTTGCGTACCTCAAATTCTGACGGTTGCCCCCCTAACGCTGATAGCTTCAAGGGAAGCAAATGAAAGGGCATGCTCTTAGCCTTGGTCCCCTGTAACGCGGTAATCGTAAATCTCCGTCCATAAAACCCATCACCCACATCACGAGCCAGTAAACCGGCATTCTTCAATTGCCCTGTGACCTGGCACAACACGGCTTCTTGATCTGTTTTCCGGGAAAACCGCAAATCTAACACCTTGGCATCTTTGGCCATGGCCATCACCATGAGAAAGATTGAATCAGGATCACAATACAAGACATCCTGGTACGAAAACGCCAAACATTTCGATCCTCGATCCAACACATTGACTTGAGGCCTAATTCGCGCAAGCAACTCCTCTGGATGAAACCATTCCTCAAAAGGCACGACTCGAAAATCTTTTGTCCCGGCCACAATCTCTTCCTCCCGGGCTCGCGCATCAGCTCGCTTGACTAGATCGCAAAAAGGATCGCGGCCTGAATACTTATGGTGACTCCGAATCGCCGTTAAGGCATCCTCGAGCCAGAACGGCGGTTGCTCACCAAACACTTCACGCACCTTCATCGCACTAATTTCGGGATGATCCTGCTTGGAATACAACCCGCTTTTCCGAAAAACAGGAATCTTTCCTAAATCATGTCCCAATCCCACCACGAGAGCTTTGGGAATTAACGGCTCAAAATCCCGATACACCCGCCGACATTCTTCCAACACTAACCTTGTCATCCGTTCGGTGTGATCTCGTAAGGTCACAGCACCTAAGATCTGACGAAAAGAGAACAAATCCCGACTTTCTTCATCAACCCCCAAATGATCTAACACCAACGAAGGACACCCTCCATGCACATCAAGCATCTCAACCAATTTCACGACTCCATCCCACGCTTGCTGACGCTCTAACATGTCACGATACGGTTCAAGCACCGCAGACCGAAGCGTGGAAACTTCTTTAGTCGCCACATCTGCGGAATTGTTCTCTAGAGACGGAGAATCCTCCAAAGGCACCACATTTGGAACAGGAATAGGAGTAAATCGCTGATTGTACCTCAGCCATAAGGGCGCCAAATCCGTCAACTCCACTTCCAGCGGACGAGTTGACCACATCCATTGCCACAACCCTGCTATCCCCACACAAGCCTCCATTCTTCAGACACCCACGGTCGCAACCGATCCAACGCCACCTCCTGCCTCATCGGCACACGCATACACATCACCATCACGAAGGCACGATCAGACAGGACTTCATCAACCATCCCACGAATCATCAATCCTTGAGCCTCCCATTCCACCAACATCCCAACTTGAATACCAGCATCACGCTTCTTCAAATAATCCTCACCACGTCCCATTGACTCCACCGCACCTAAGACCCGACATCCCACCGCTTTTAATCGCTCACCATCCTCAGCCGAAAGAGAGGTTTGATAGTAATCCCCTTCCAAAAAATACAAGGAAGCCCCTATTTCACGCCGCAACCACTCCCGCACCAACTTCACTTTTAACTTAGGAATCTGTAGAACCGTCATCTCAATGCCACTCATGGTTGACTCCCTACCACCGGGCTCGTCCGGTCAATCAAATCTGTAATGGGACCTAAATCAACCGCCGCTGCTTCCAAACGCTCACGCGCACCTTCTAACCCCTGCATCACACCCACCAACAAACCACGCCGTTGCTCTGGGGTTAATCCATCCCATAAATCCATCGCTAAATTCCATTTCAGTTTTAACACCGCCGCCTGAATATCAATAAATTGATTCCCTGCCACTCTGACAACCCCCGAATCAACTTTATCCAACACACTGAACAGCATCTCTAACGCCGGACTTTTCCCATCAGGAGCCGACCCAACCGAGCAACTCATCAACAACACCACAATCACGTTAATGGCCAACCAGCCCTTCGCTCCCATTTCACTCATAGGATTTTTCCCTTTATTGCCGTTGTTGGCCCATCGCCCGCCACACACGCCATGGATATTCAGGATTTTTCCCGTTATACCGTTCTACCGCCGTCCAATTAAATCCATATCGTTCAAAATTCGTACGAAGAATAAACGCCGCCCATGCCATATTCACGCAAGGATCCAATAACCACACCGGATCAAGCTTATACTTTTTGATATTGATCGTATGAATTTGCCCTAATCCCACAGAAAACGCTTTCCCGGCCCGCCACCACTGCATGACAAGACCATGCGCTTCCTCAACGGTGCGAGCATACACGGGCCGCTCTTGAGAGCCTTCCCGCACCGCCAGGGCCAGCGGCCACCCACTGGACTCTACTTGCACAATCCCCAACAATACGGCCGTCGGCACCGCATATTCACTCGCCGCCACATGAACGCATTGCTCAATCGTTTGCGCCATGACTGAATCAACAACCGGAATGGAAGCCCCATACCCTACAGATGCCAGGAGTCCTGCTCCCATAACCCACCCCACCAACCAGACTGTCATCTTCACCATAACGCTGTCCTAACAGGACCCCAACTGGAGGCAAATTTTATTTTGCATTTCCGTTTCCGTCACCCCAACATCAATAGAAGCGGTGACATCCGTATAAAATTCACTCAAATCCATTAAGCTCCAATCTAAGGCAGAAAATTGTTCAAATGTGAAGCCCCGACAATCAGGATCATCTTCGTCACCCCAATTACGAGGAATTTGCGGTCGGCCTTGCTCTTGAACAATACGCGCCAATTTCGAATTAAAAGAACAATAGACTTGCTCTTTTTCTATGCAAATACTGGTAAACCCTAAATTCAATTCTCTCACGCAATGGGTTCCCACATAATGGGTCAAATCAGCCTCTCGATCTTCTGCTAACTCAATATCACTCGCTGAACAGGCTCCTAACAATCTAGCCGGGTCGGCATCGCAACAATTCACCAATGTCGAACCAAACGTATCGTAACGACAATCCTTCGAATCGCCGGTAAAGAGGCTTAACGTAACCGGATCCCAATCATCTTCGACCTCCTCGGCAAGTTGGAGATACGTGGCCGCTAAAAACAACTCGTCATTAGGAGGGGTGGCTAAATCCGTACAAAACGGCACCAGGCTCCCTGGAGCTCCGCAGGAACTGCATTGCGATACGGTTGCAGTATTCGTACACACCGACCCTGAAGGACACGTAAACTCTTTTTCGTAGCGTTCACATGTGGTCCCTGTCGTCGACACGCAATACGAATTAGTTTGCGTGCACCCTGCATCTAAAAACACCAAACATTCATCAACACCCGGTGCTTGATTAAGCCATTTCTCCGTCTTATCCCAACACCCGTTAAAAGGCGCTTCGGTGGGAGGAAGCATGGTATAAGGACCGTTTAGTGGATCGGTATACGTCCGAGGAGCGCTATCTAAACACACCTCTTCCGCTAAAACGCCAGTCCGGTATGGCGCGCATCCATCCGTCTTAATCAATTCCTGATAACTTGCGCTGATATCCACGCCCAATAACGTCAAGGTGCCATACTGCTCGGGAGGACTCGCTGAAGGACATTCAATGACATACTTCACTCCGTCCGCGATTGAGATAGAACTGGTTTTGAAAGATCTACACCCTCCTGCAGGACCAACGGCTCCCACAAAATTCGCCACAAAAGATGAACTTAATACAGTAATATCTCCCGTTGCTCCCGAGTCCCAAGTCCACGAAAACCACAAATGCCACAGTTCTGCCGTACTATGCCCGGGTTGCGTATCCCTACAGAATCGGTGCGCCTGCCCACTAACTAAGTTTCCTTCCGAATCCCATCTCGCATTTTTCACATCTGCCCATTCCACAACAAAGACACCGGGACTAGGAGAGCGAGCCCGCAAATACAATTCATTATCCGTACACCAACTTAAAATTGAGGAACCCGTAAACGAATCATTCACAGCAAACGTATTCACCGCTTGAACTTTGACGTGACACAGAGCCTCCGATACCCCTGGTGATTGACAAAGATTCACACTTGGACTTGAATCAACATCCGTACAGATCGTGACATCCACACACGTCTCTATGGTTGAACTGGGAGGAGGAGCTGAGTTAATGGACGTGGCCACGGCATCGGCGGTCATGACAGGTGCCGTTAACGCCGGGTCCCAGGCCGCCGCATCAGTATGCATTTGTTGAACCGCCAAAAAATCCGGATTGGTCGTCGAGGCAGTAATCCCGGCAGTATCAAGTGCCGACGTATCTCCATCATTCGTATAATAAGCCGCCTCAGGTGCCCCGGCACATGTCGCATCTGCGCACCCTGACGACCCAGAATATTGCGGCACGACTACCTCAGCGGGCGGCATCGCACTCACGTCAGTTAATCCATCCGCCTGGATATTGCCCAAGGAACATTGCGCCGCCGCGACTCCCGTCAACCCCGTACAATCAGCCCCAACGCTGTGGTCCCATCCTCCAGAACCCACTAAACACAGAGCAACTACAGCCCACGACGCTCTGGCGATACCCATTGCTCACTCCCCTCTCGTGTATGAGCTTTCTCCATTCCTTGAACAACTCGAATCTTTTGGACCAACGTCCCTGATGCAACAACATGAAACATGCTCAACTTCGATGACACCACATAATTTGTGTGAACATTCAACCCAACAACCGCATCGGCTCCATATTCTGTCGCCCTCCGCGCGATCCGCTCCAACACTTCCCTCACGGTCTCAATGGCCTTATCATTGTACGAGCCAGACTTCCCCCCAAAAACATCACGAATCCGAGCAAACATATCTCGGATCACGTTCAACCCGACAATTTCGGTCTCCACAATCATCCCCGAAGACATCGCTTGAATCTCCCAACCAGGAACATATTCAATCGTCAGTAATTCCATAACATTCTCCTCGATTTAAGAACCGGATTGAGGAAGACGAAAGGTTGGGGCGGAATATTCGTTCGAGGATCCCTCACGACCCTCAAATACTCCTCCCTCAACGTTTTCACCTTCCCCAATCGGCCCAGCAGACGTGGACCCAGTAGAAACAGGATTGAACCCACCACCCACTTCTTTCTTAGGCAAAGAACCCGGAACACGATTCCCCTGAGAGATGACGGGTTTCTCGACCTTCACGACCTCCTTCTTTTGAACGGGTTCCTCTTGAGACATCACAGACTTCTTGGGCTTCGCTTGTACCTCAACGTTCGCCACCTTCTTTTTCACCCGAACATGCTTCCCATCTAACCGTTCGAGAATTTGCTGTTGAGACGAATTAATCATCGCCAACCATTGCTCTAATCCCTTTACACGACCCTCCAATGGAGCAAGATGCGAGGCTGAAGTAGGACCCCGATCGGTCAAAGCAGACAATCGCTCATTCTGCCCATTGAGCGAAGCCTCAAGCCGGTTTAAAGAAGAATGCACCTGACCATACTGATTGGTGAGTTCCATAAACCCCTGATCCAATCGTTGAATATGCACCTCTAAGGGCTTCTGCTCTAAAGCCAACATATTTTTTTCCTGCAATAAATGATCATATTCTCGTTGCGTGGGCCCAAAACATCCCCCCAACATGACACACAGCCCTGCGAC
>JAOUNC010000143.1 GCA_029881175.1 Nitrospirota bacterium
AGCCTTGCCCGTGAATGGGTATTTGCCTGCCAATTCACGGACGGCTGTGGCGCTGGTGCATCTTGAGGGGGGAAGGATTGCGACGGTTCAATGGCTGACTGTTCCTCAAGACGATCTTTTTTCTCGAAGCCTTGAAGAGCTCACGGTCTCTCTTGTTAGTTTTTGCGTAAAATGTTCAGATTCAGCAACCTCTTCTTCTGGGTCCGTTATTCAAACCATTCGTCTTCAATTAAACGTGGAACGAGATCTTCATGGCCTTCAGTTTGGTTCCAAGCCAAGCTAGCTTTCTGGATCTCCCAGTCTGGTTATGCGATTGGGCGATGTGGGTTTGGTACAGTAGGGGCTAACAGATCAGGCCAATGCTTTTTCAGCGTGTCCTCTGCCGCCTTTGCCAGAACTTCATCGAGTGAATGGTCTTGACTGAAAATCCGCAAGGTGATCATGCGAGCGGGAAGATGCTGGAGGTAGGTTTGTAGGCTTTCCTTGTCCACCTGGCCAGTTGAAGGATTCCACACGAAAATTTGAAAACCTCCCATATTTAACAAGTTGATGGGACGCGGGTCTTTATGGGCAAAGTCCACCTGAATCGAGGTCTGTTGCCATTTTCGAGGCAGGGCTTGGCGCATTCGAAATAAAAAATCATTCGGTTGAAAGGATGAGGAGCCTTGCGGGATCGGTAGGAGGAGGCTAAATGCGGTTTTCCATTTCACATGCCTTCCTAAAATTTTTGCCCATTCGGCGCCAAGGCGTTGTTTGTGTTTCGAACGGGATTGGGGCCATGAGCGAACTGTTTCCATCACGTGCCAATCGGTAAGATGCACATACTGAGATAAATCGTCTAGCGGATTGTACGGGAACAGCAGCTCCATGGTTGGTTGAAAGATTTCCTGGAGATGGATGTCGATGGCTCGTGTGGTGCGATGGTAATACACATTGGTATAGAGGTAGAGCCTTGCATGCAGAAACATTTGGAGTGCTGGCAGCCCAGACTGGTGTATCGTCAGGCCATGGGAAGAAAAAAACGTGTAATGCATGAGCCGTTCAATATCCACGGGGCCAATGGCCACTCCGCACATATAGGAATCTCGTAGGACATAGTCGCAGTTATCCGGGGTGTAAATGCCTCCCAAGAGTGGGCGCAATGCGACGACCCAGGGCGGCAGGCCTTTTGTGGATTGGTGGGGATCTTTGAGTATGAGGAAGGCCATATGCTTGGGGTTCAGTTGCTCTCCCGGTGCGAAGGCGCCGGATGGACTGCGACGAATCTTTTTGATAATTCTTGCGAGGTGTCCCTGAATGATCTGCTGCCCCAATAATTCGTGAGTGAGATGATATTTGTGAAGAAAATGATGGTCGAAGAAATGGCAGAATGGGCCATGCCCGATGTCGTGGAGTAATGCGGTGATTCGAACAAATTCTTCAAGAAACGGCAGGGAGGGGAGATTGGGGATGATTTCATGCAACGAGGGATACAGTTGCGTCATGAAGCGTCCAGCCAAATGCATCGTCCCCAATGAATGCTGAAAACGAGTATGTTCTGCTCCGGGGTAGACCCAATGAGCGCTTTGGAGTTGAAGAATGTAACGAAGGCGTTGGACCCATGGTGAGTCGATTAAGTCTTTTTCTGTCTGTTCGACGACCCTGGTGTTGGCATAGGGGACGGTGAGCGAAATATAGCCATGAATGGGGTCGGCAAGCAGGGCGACCCCGTCAAAGGGAAACGATGGTGGGTCAGTGGAGAGCATGGATTTTGCGTGTATGGTCTCAGGGAAGATGAGTGGTGAAGGTATTAGGACCGTGTGCCTGAATGTCCATGATGAGTCAAATTCCTATATCGAGTCACGGTCCATCGCATGAGTGGATAGGCGAGTATGGAGCAAAGAGTTGCCAGTGTACAGGAGCCCACCAGAAAGGGCAGGAGATAGGGCGCCAGCATGTCAAAGAGATTCTCCATCGTGAGTTGATTCCATTTGATGGTGATGGTCGAGGATTTCCCCAGTAAAAATAGTCCTGTATATAAGCTGGAGGCTAAAATGGGAATGAGTGTCCAGGGATTGTTGATGAGGGATCCGAGAAAGACCGCCATATAATTTAATCGAAACATCCAGGCACAGAATACGACACTAGCGGTGTGAAACAAATAATGGGGAGCAAAGGCAATAAAGACTCCAATTGCGAAGGCCAGCGCGGTTCGGTGTGGGGTTTCTTGTAAATGGAGAACCTGCCTCAGGCGTTGGCGTAGAGCCTCTCTGGTTACCACGCAGGCCTCTGGGAATGGTCATAATGTGGAGAAGTGCTCATAGCTTCTTTGAGGTAGCGGATGTCGTGTTCGATCCTGGTGTTCTATTCGGATGCCGAAACGTTGAGGTTGAATGACTCCGATTTGTGTGATGGGCATTCGGCGAGTTTTTGCCAGTTTCTCCAATTCTGGCTGCCACTGGGGTGGGACGGTAAACAGTAATTCGTAGTCTTCCCCACCATGAAGGCTCCAGTCTAAGGGCGCCGTACTGACTCGTTTGGCATAGGCTTGCATCGGTTTGGACATGGGAATGTGGTGGCTGTGAATCAGCGCTCCAACGTGGCTTTGTCGACAGAGGTGCCTGATGTCTCCAGAGAGTCCATCTGAAAGGTCCATGGCGGCTGAGGCGAACGGTTGGGAGGCGAGGAGTTGTCCCAGGGCGATGCGGGGCGTGGGCTGTAAGTGGCGTTGCGCTAAATATTGTAAGGGTTTTGTGCGCGGTGAAGCTTTGGATGGGGGAGAGTTCTTGAAATATGCCAGTCCCGCTGCGGCATCGCCGAGTGTGCCACTGACATAGATGAGATCGCCGATCTTGGCGCCCTTTCGAGTCAGGATGTGTCCGGGCTCCACTTGTCCGGTGATGGTGATGGCAATAAATAAGGCTGAGGGTGAAGCGGACGTATCACCACCAAGCAGTTGTACGTTGTGAGGCTTACAAGAAACCGCCAGCCCTCGATAGAATTCTTGCCAATCCATTTTTGTCAGAGAAGCCGGCAGGGCAATGGCAACGAAGAGCGCTGTGGGTGTCGCGCCCATGGCGGCGATATCACTAAGATTGGCGGCAGCGGCCTTATAGCCAATATCGTAGAACGTTGCGGTGTGTCGGGTGAAATGAATGTGCTCGATCAGCAGGTCTGTTGATACGATCATGTGCTGTGTCGGGGATAGTGGGAAGACCGCAGCATCGTCCCCTATCCCGATGGTTGGACGAAACTTCGGGGAGGAATATTGCCGTGGAAGCGATTGAATGAGCTCAAATTCCCCAAGCTTCGAAAGAGACGCCTGGCGGCGGGTCGGGGACATAGCTCGTGGCTCAGGAAGCCTTGGTCCTTTTTTGTCGCACCGATACCCGTGTGACGGGGGCCGCCACCTTTTTGCGGCCTCCCGAAGAGGCCCGGGAAGGTATGGTGGCTGTCTTGAGTCTTGGGCGACCTTTGGGGCGAAGAGCTGACTTGAGGACGTCTGACATCGTTTCGGCAAAGACAAATTTCAGCCCTCGTAGCAAATGTTTTGGGATATCCTCCAAATCTTTCTGATTACGTTGGGGAATGATCAGGGATGGGATGTTGGCTCGTTTGGCGGCCAGCACTTTTTCTTTCAGCCCGCCGATCGGGAGAACGTGACCGCGCAACGTGACTTCTCCGGTCATGGCGATATCCCGTTTGACAGGTGCTTGAGTGAGACAGGAGGCCAATGCCGTCGCAATGGTGATTCCTGCAGAGGGTCCATCTTTGGGGATGGCGCCTGCCGGCACATGGATGTGGATGTCCTGTTTGGAAAAGAGGTTCGTGTCAATTCCCAATTGGTTGGCTTGGGACCGGATATAACTTAGGGCGGCATGGGCGGATTCTTTCATCACATCCCCGAGATGGCCGGTTAACGTCAATAGGCCTTTGCCTTTGCTCGCTGAGGCTTCCACATACAACACATCACCACCGGTTTCGGTCCAAGCCAGTCCTGTTGATACCCCCACTTCATCTTTAGCTTGCTCCTGCTCTGGAACAAACTTGGGGACGCCTAAGTATTTTTGAAGATTTTTGGGTGACACGCGATATTGTTTGATGTGTCCTTCCGCGATGCATTTGGCAATTTTGCGCATCACCTTGGCCAGTTCCCTCTCCAAGTTTCGAACACCGGCTTCTCTCGTGTAATGGGAAATGATTTGGGTGACGCAGGTGTCGGTCAGATGGATATGTTCATCGGTGATGCCATGTTCCTCTAACTGTCGGGGGATCAGGTATCGCTGAGCAATGCCGAATTTTTCTTCTTCGGAGTAGCCAGGGATACCAATGATTTCCATGCGGTCGCGTAAGGCGGAGAGAATGGGATCGGTTAAATTGGCGGTGGTAATGAACATTACATCACTTAAGTCGACTGGGACCCCAAGATAATGATCGACGAAAGCATTGTTCTGTTCGGGATCCAACACTTCCAGTAAGGCTGCTGATGGATCACCACGAAAGTCGGTACCAATCTTATCGACTTCATCAAGCATAAACACGGGATTGATGGTCCCGGCTTGTTTGAGACCTTGGATAATTCGACCAGGAAGTGCCCCCACGTAGGTGCGACGGTGGCCACGAATTTCTGCTTCATCTCGGGTGCCACCGAGGCTGATACGGACAAATTCGCGGCCCAGGGCTCGTGCGATAGATTTTCCCAGTGAAGTTTTGCCGACTCCTGGCGGACCCACAAAGCACAGGATAGGCCCTTTCATTTTAGCCTTAAGCTTGCGAACGGCTAAATATTCTAATATTCGCTCCTTGACCCGTTCCAAATCGTAATGATCCTCATGGAGGACCTTGGAGGCTTGGCTGATATCCAAGTTGTCGGTAGAACGCTTGCTCCATGGTACGTCCACGAGCCATTCGAGATAGGTGCGAATGGTACCAGCTTCAGCCGAATCCTGATGCATTTTTTCAAGGCGCTTGAGTTGCTTTTCAGCCTCTTTGAGGACTTTTTCCGGCATTTGGGATTCTTGGATCCGGCCACGAAATTCTTCCACTTCTTCGGCGCGATCATCAAAGTCGCCCAGTTCCTTTTGGATGGCTTTGAGTTGTTCGCGAAGAAAGTATTCTCGTTGCGATTTATCCATTTCGCCTTTGGCATCGGCTTGGATTTTGTGTTGCATGGCCAAAACGTCTTGCTCTTGACTCAAAATTTCATTCACCCGTTTGAGGCGGACCAGGGGATCTTCTATTTCTAGCACTTCCTGTGTGAGGTCAATTTTAAGTCCGAGGTTGGAGGCGATAATGTCGGCCAGACGTCCGGGATCATCCAGATTTTCAATGACCGTCAGAACATCGGGCATGATGACTTTGCCGATGCTCAGAAGCTTTTCCAGGCCTTCACGAGCTGATCTGACAATGGCTTCATGTTCTAGTGATGGTATGACCGTTGATGGTTCCGGGATCGTTTCAATCTGAACGGAGAAATAGGGGTCGGATTGGATGAAATCTTGAATGCGGGCTTTGGCGAGGCCTTGGACTAAGATTTTGATGCGTTCATCCGGGAGCTTCAGCATGCGCATGATGACTCCCACCGTTCCCATACGGTGTAGATCGCCTGATTCGGGTTGCTCGGTTTCTTGATTTTTCTGCGTCGTTAGAAAGAGTAGGCGGTTTGAAGCGAGCGCGGCTTCGATGGCTTTAATGGAAAGATCGCGTCCGACAAACAGTGGAAGGACCATATAAGGAAAGATGACGATATCGCGAACGGGGAGAAGGGGCAATTCCGCCGGAATCTGATCAATGGAAGGTGTAGAGAGATCCGACGTGTCGTCTATCATATCCGCTTAGCCGTGAGATTGCTGGTTAGGAGTTTGCGAGTTGTAAGGAATGTGGGGAAGCGTCCGTATCATGCTCGAACAATATTCTCACTATTCGAAAATACAAAAGTATCAAATCAAAAATTGCATTGGCCATAACTGTTGGCAGTCGATGCGTTCGCTTGGATGATTGCCGTATAAACTCGTTTTGCTTGGATCACGTTTCGATACTAGGAGAAGGTGAAAAAAGTTGTCAAGGTTTGTTGTCAGGAGTTCTTTTGGATGCGGTCGATTCCTCTCAACGTTTCATGTGAATCGCTTTACAAGGAATCAGTCCATGAATATAATCTCCCATCTAATCTGTTAAAGAATCTCCAGCCTCTAGATTGGGGTTCTTTCCCACGTACATGGCTATCGTGACATTTTCACATTAGGGGATCTCGTTTATCTAGTACCAGGTCTCTTGCTGATTCCTTTTTCCCTTCTGGACATTTTGTTGCACGTTCCCAAACATTATCAGAAACGGTGTCCGCTCCCACGCTTCCCCGAGTTAGGTGAAAGGCTTTCAGTGTGCTGGGGCTATCGTCTTTTTCTCGTCTGGTTTTCTGCGCTTCCAAGGCTGCTGTGTTCGGTCCTGATGATGCTAGGTCTATTTGGGAGCGTCCTATGGGCTCAGGGGCAAGACTCCACCATCCAACGTATTGAGATCGAAGGCAATCAGCATATTGAACAGCAGGCGATTGTCGGAAAGCTCTCGATTCAGGTCGGCGATGTTTTTTCCCAGGAACAGGTTCGACAACAAATTCAGGAAATTTATGGCATGGGGTTTTTTGAAGACGTGGATGTGGAGACCCACCCTGCCGGCGAGGGTGTGGTCGTGGTCATTCGTGTGAAGGAAAAACCCTTTACCGTCGAAGTGGTCTATGACGGCAATGACGAAATATCTGATGATAAGCTGGGAGAGAAAAATACCATCAGAAATCAAACCTTTCTTGATCAGGAGCAGGTGAAGGTTTCAGTTGAACAGTTTCGCAAGCTGTATCAAGACAAAGGGTACTACCATGCTCAGATTATTCCGATTCTTGATATGGTTGAGGAAAATCAAGCTCGCTTAACGTATTACATTGAAGAGGGGGAACAGGCCCATATCAAGACGATCGCCTTTGAAGGGCGGAAGGTCCTGAAAAAGAAGGATCTTTTGACGTTTATGGCCAACCAGGAATACTCGTGGCCTTGGTCTATTTTTTCGGATGCCGGGATCTTACGACGAGATGAACTCCCCAATGATGTTGAACGGATCAAAGAAGTATATATGAATAAAGGGTATTTAGATGTTCAAGTCGGTATGCCTCGTATTGATTTGGATGACACGAAAGAATGGTT
>JAOUNC010000144.1 GCA_029881175.1 Nitrospirota bacterium
CCAGCAAATACCCACTAAAGCGCATCCGTTCTGCGACTGCTCCAGAGATGATCGTGGTGGCGGTTCCGCAAAAAGTGAGTTGAAATAGGAAGAACGTCCACGTCTGTGTGTTTGACCCACCGTCGAACAGAAATTGCGAGGTGCCGACCAAGCCGGATGCGGAGGCGCCATACATCAGGCCGTATCCAAAAGTCCAAAAAATGATCGAGGCAATGCAAAAATCCACGACATTTTTAATAGCGACATTGATGCTGTTCTTCGCACGGACTAGGCCAGTTTCCAGGCAGGTGAACCCCGCCTGCATGAGCAAGACTAAGATCGTGCAGGTCAGCATCCAGGTTAACGGTTGCACTGATGAACTAGTCGGCATGGGCTATCCTTAGAAAATGATCTCCGGCAAGGGCTGGCGACTCGCGCTAGGAAATGGGAGAAGGAATGGTGCCATTCTGCTTAGTTCAGGGATGATGTTTCATCTCACTTGCTTCTTATCGTTCGAGGTCACACATGTTGCTGAGAGATTTCTCCAGTGAAGATGCGTGAGATCTCCCAGGAACAAGCTTTGCATTGACACACTTCTAGATCCTAAAGCTTGGTTTCTGTTGCTTGAGAAAGCAAACCCTTCGACATCTTTTCGGTTTGTGAGTGTTGGGTCTTAATGCTGAGAGGACGTGAGGGGGAAGGCGTAGAAAGTGAGGAGTAAGGAGTAAAGAGTGAGGAGTACGGAACGAAGGCCTCGTGGGAATTTTTATGTGGGGCTTCTCATTTTTCCTTCTTATTTCGTACAGGGGACGGTGAGCCATTTGGCGAAGATCTCGACAATGCTATCCGGTCGAACGGGTTTGGCCAAATAATCATCCATACCAGCTTGCAAGCATTTTTCACGATCTGCGGGCATCGCATTGGCGGTCATAGCAATGATGGGCACATGGGAACAGTGAGGAGTGAGTCGTGAGGAGTCAGGCGAGTCAGAAAGGGCTATTTTTTGTTCCTGACTGCTTACTTCTAACCCCTGACTTTTTACGCTTTCCGCTTCACGAATCTTTTTCGTGGCGGTATAGCCATCCATGACGGGCATCTGGCAATCCATAAAAACTAAGTCGTAGGGAATGGTTGCACAGGCCTCGACGGCTTCTTGCCCGTTCGCCACGGCGTCGACCTTATAGCCGAGACGTTCGATCATCAACATCGCTAATTGTTGATTCACATGATGGTCATCCACGACCAAAATTCGAGGGCTTCCAGTTTTTGTGGTTTCCAAGGCGGAAAAACGTGTGACGACTGGTGTCTCAGGGTAATGAAGACGTCCAGGCTCAAGGCCCATGACCGTTTCCAACGTGTGTTTAAGAACGTTCTGGCGAATCGGTTTCGTCAGATAGCCTGAAAAGCCTGCGGTTTTGGCTTCTTGGACATCTCCTCGTTTGCCAAGGGACGATAAAAGAATCAAGCGAATATCTGCTAGCTGGGGATTGCCTTTGATCTTTCGAGCAAAGGTCAGCCCATTCATCCCTGGCATTTCCATATCCACAATCGCGATCTGAAAAGCTTTCCCTTCTTCTTGTGCTCGTTGAATGCGATAGAATGCGTCCAGGGGGGTCGCTGTGGTGGTCACCTCCATGCCCCACCCTTTGGCGTATTCTTCCAACAGCTGACGATTGATCGTATGATCATCGATACAACAGATGCGTCGTCCCTTTAACTCGGTATTCGGGAGAATCGAGGTCGGACGAGACTGTTTGATAAAGTGGGCCGTAAACCAAAAGGTACTGCCCTGTCCCACTTGACTGTCAAGGCCAATCGTTCCGCCCATGCCTTCGACCAATTTTTTGCAAATGGCTAAGCCTAAACCGGTGCCCCCAAATTCTCGCGTGGTGGAGCTGTCGGCTTGTTGGAAGGGTTGAAAAAGCCGCTGTTGGGTGAGTGGGTCGATGCCGATCCCGGTATCTTTCACGTCCACGCGAATGGTGACGTCTTCTGCCGTTTCCTGAACCCGCGAAATGCTCACGGTCACGGTTCCGTTCTTCGTAAATTTAATGCCATTGCTGAGTAAGTTCAGCAAGACTTGACGAAAGCGTCCCGGATCGCCTCGTAGGGCTGTGGGAACCTGCGCATCCACGCACCCGATCAGCTCCAGATTGCCCCTTCCCGCTTTTTCAGCTAAAAGATCCAGGGTTTCTTCCATCGCGACGCGCAGATCAAAATCAATGGTTTCAAAGTCCAGCTTCCCCGCTTCGATTTTTGAAAAATCTAGAATGTCATTGATGATGGTCAACAATGCTTCGCCTGAACTGCGGACGGTTTCGGCAAATTGGTGTTGTTGAGGAGTGAGTTCGGTGTCTAATAACAGCCCGGTCATGCCGATAATGCCGTTCATCGGCGTCCGGATCTCATGACTCATGGTGGCCATAAATTCACTTTTCGCTCTGGCCGCAGATTCCGCTGCGTCCTTGGCTTGCCGTAACGTCTGTTCGGTGAGTGTTCTCTGTGTAATATCTCTGATTATTCCGTAAAAAAAGTATGTGTCTTCCTGAACGATTGGAATGATGGAAATTTCAACGGGGAATTCCCACCCCTCCCGATGTCGTGCGGTTAATTCGATCCGTTCATTGATCGCCATCCCAGATCGAGTTTGGGCAAATCGTTTGAGTCCTTGACGGTGGGCTTCTTGAGATGAAGGAGGAATAATGAGATCGGCAAGCTCTTGGCCAAGGACTTGTTCGTATGCCCACCCAAAGATCTTTGTGGCTTGCGGGTTCCAGCTCAGAATTTTCCCCTCCGCATTGATGCTGATGATGGCATCCAAGGCATGATCAATCAGGTTTTGCGTCTCCTGCTCCATGTCCTTAAGGCGTAGTTCGCTGGTTTGTCTGAGATTATCATAGAGTTGTTGCATCTCTTTTGATGAGAGCGCGAGGGACCGTTCCAGTAATTCTCGTCCCTGATCGGCCTCGGTATAGGCATTGCTGATGCGCTCCAGCAGTTGATTCCACTTTTCGGGGGTAGGTGGAACCGTGAGGTCGGCTGATCCTACGCGTTTAATTTGCCGTTTGAGTAGAGGATGCATAGAGTCTTAGCTTTCGGAAATCGTCGTCAATGTCATGGTTTGGTTATGAAGTTCACAAGGTCCATGGGCATAGGGAGAGAGTTCGCCATAGGAATAAAAACCGATTTGCTGGGTTCCTGAAGGGAACGCCTCTAGTGTGGCCTCAATTTCTTCTTCGGCGCGTTCGCCCAACACCAACCGACGTCCGACGCAGGTAATGGCGATAACGAGCGTATTCTCTGGGTTATGTGTTTGGGTAAGAAGTGCGGCTTCTGAGGCGCCGGTAATCAATCGGTCAAAATTGCCACGCATCAGTTGGACGAGGGAATCTTGAGGGATGTTCCCTGCAAATGTCATCGATTGCCTGGTTTCATCCACGGCTAGAATCGTTCGCACGAGATAGTCCTCACCAGGCCCGTCTTGTTTTAAGGCTAAGGGGAAAAGCAGGGCTGTGGCGGGAAGTCCACTGGCACGTTCCCCAAGGTATTCTTTGTAGAGTTCGAGTGCCGGTTTCCCATCCAGCTCATAGAGCACGTTTCCATCTGATCGGGTGACACGACGTTCGGGTCCTAAATAATCCCAGCCTCCCTTTGACCCATGTCCTAGCCGAATGTGATCGCCATAAAATCCGACTGCAGTGACCACTCCTCCAATTGGAGTATTGTTCTGGATGACCCAGGTTTGCTTGAAGCGATCTCCGTCTCCAGCAAGCCCTCCGGTAATTACCACCGATTTCGGGAGCACAGCATTCATGCCATGAATGAGTTCGCTCCCATTGATCTGGAGTCCATCAGAAAGTACCAGGACTCCTCGAAGGTCGGGACGCAAAAGGTCCTTGGCTAATTGTTGGCCAACTTGAAAGGATTGCGACGGATCGGGAATCGCCACGGTGGATGTGTGGACAGTGGTCCACTCAAACTGCAGAATTCCGCCAACCAGACAATCGTCTTTAATCTCACTGCCAAAGACTTCTCCTGAGGTGGAGCAGCCAATCACCGGAATGCCGGAAAATGTGTGACAGACTTTCTGAACACGGTCCGGTGATTTGAGAAAACTCGGAGATCCAAACAAAATGACGAGAGACTTTTGCGGGTCCTGGAGAAAATCAGGTCTGGTGATCGATGGGCTGGAATTATCGAGGCAGAATGTCTGAACGTTCATAACATCTCCTTGAGAGACTGGATGGTGTAAATAGTTTTCTCGTTATACAGAGTTTCTTTTATCGATGATGCTCTTCTGGAATAGGCGATTGATCATCATTGCAAGTGCCATGTTGCTAGGCGGTAAAATCTCGGGTTCCTTTCACGGATAAGGACATGTCTCTGTGACTCCCCTTATCGGGACGTATCGATTTTTCGGTTTATTGAAAGAAAATCTGAAATGGTTTCGCCTTGAGTGGAGAAAGTGGATCTAGCACTCATCCATATTCAGGATCGGCGAACCACCCAGTTGGATTAGGGCTCTGGTAGAGAAGAAGGCAAGGGGGGCAAAGGTTTTGCTACATGAATCTGTTGGGTTAACCTGGCAAAGAGTTTTTTTCGAGTGGAAAAAAAGGCTGGGTTGCCTTCTGCCAGCTTCATGAATTTTCCATAATATTGATTGGCCAGTCGATCATTTCCCAGTTGTTCATAGGCGTATCCCATATTCAGATGAATGTGCGGAAGATCGGCTTCAAGGGATTCTGCTTGCCGCAATTCATGGATAGCCAGTTGGTAGTCTCCGCGTTGTTGAGCCACAAGGGCACGTTGAATCCAGAGTTGTGGAATTTTGTCATTTCTGGCTAACCCGCTTAAAAGAAATTGGTCGGCCTGTTCCATGTCGCCTTTGCCGAGCAGTGCGGTTCCCATCCAAAACCATGGTTGCCATTTCACTGGCGGGTCACGAAATAGTGGAGCTAGTAACACCACGGCCTCTTCGTAGTTTCCTGTTTGAATTAATTGTTGGGCCTGGTGTAATCGATCGGCCTGCGAGGATTGAAGTGGGGCTGCTGTTGGGACCAGGTGATCTACTGCGCCTGATCGTCCTTTCAACATCGAGAGGCTTGCTGGGTGATGGGTAGAATCGGTCATTGGCTGGTCGGCCTTGACGAGTTCCTCCGTATGAACAATTTCTTCTTCCAATGTCGCGGCAACGGGTTTGGTTGTTTGTGGTTCCTCGGCTTTTTCGACATCAATACTAACGATGTGTTGATGTCCAACTTCTGGAATTCGTTCGGGCAGCGATTTCTTAAGAGCGGGAGGTTCTTCAGAACTCGATTCGCCGGGTGTGATCTTCCCACGCTCGTTATCGGTACCTGGTTCAGATGCGTAGTTGGCATGCCGGTCCGGTGATTTGCTGATGACCGGTGGTTCCGTGGAAACGGTAGTGACTAGAGATAGAGAGGGCCGTCGTGTAGAAGAAGTGTCTTGAGTCGATGCATGTTGAGTAGGTGAGCTGTCGGTAGTCTCAATTGATGGTTGGGAGATGTTTTCTTTATTGGCCAGAGGCGTAGGTACCAGTGGTGGCTGGATAATCTCAGGTTCGGTAGCCATGACAGCTTCTGAGGGTTGGTGAGTCGTGATCTGAACATCTGAAGGAAAGGGAAGCGTGGATACAGAACGACTGTTGTTCATGAGAGCCTGCGTGTCGGTTGCCAGCCCAAAGTCCAGGTGTCCACCCATCCAAAATGCCGCAAAAGCAAGACCGCCTAAGGTAATGGTCATTCCTACCATAACCATTAAAAATCCGAACGGGGAATCCTTGCGATGCCGTCCAGACCCTTCGACCTTATTAAAGGAGGGCCTGGACGAGGGGGAATCCATCGTTTCGGGGGATGTCCCTTCTGCTTGGGTCTGTAAGCGTTCCAATGTGTCTGCGATGATACTCATGTTTTTAGAACAGTCAGTAGTAAGGGGTGAATAGTGAGGAGTAACGAAACATTTTTCCAGTTATTTTTCACCTTACTCCTCACTCCTTACTTTAAAAATTCCTGAGCGGCTTTCCAGACTAAAAAGTGACCGATGACGGGGTTCTTTTTTGCAAAGGCTCCCAGCAAGGCGCGATCACAGATTTGATTGATCCGTCTGGGTACTCCACCCGATAGAACAAAAATGAGCCAAGGGACTCCGGCCTGGAATCGAAGGCAATCGGCCTTTTGCACTTTTTGAACGCGGTGCCGAATATAGTCGCGGGTTTCCCGGTAGCCAAACGGTTGCAGGCGATAGCGCACGCTAATGCGTTGCCGCAATGGGCGAAAGGCTCGCGCGGCTAACTTCTGCTCCAATTCCGGTTGTCCGACCAACAAGAGGCACATGAGTTTGTCTTTTTCTGTATCAAGGTTTGACAAAAGCCGGAGGCCTTCTAACACTTTGCCGCTTAAGCGGTGCGCTTCATCCACCAGAACCACTACTCGTTCGCCCTCTGCCGCTAAACCGAGCAATAATTTGGGAAGCTCACGCTGCAAAGACCCTAGTGACCGATCTTCAGGTGTGGTTCCCGTGAGGTCTTCATAGATCGATGTGAGTAAGTCACCGTAAGACTGATCCGGATTTAATAAATAGGCGAAGCGGACCCCGTCAGGTGGGTGCCGAAGAAGATGTCGGCACAGGAGAGTCTTTCCGAGACCCACTTCCCCTGTCAGCATCGTGAACCCACCACTGGCAATGCCAAATTGAAGGTGATTCAGGGCTTCCATATGATGACTGCCGGGAAAAAAGAAATCGGTATCGGGTGTCAGCCGAAAGGGAGGTTCGGTGAGCCCTAAGTCTTGATAACAGAGACTCAGATCAAGCGTTGTCATAAGGAGGATTTCACAATCTTCGGTGACATGAAAATGACCAATTCACTTTTGGTTTTAACGGTATAGGTACCTTTAAATAAACGGCCCAGCCAAGGAATATCTCCCAATAAGGGCACTTTCCGTTCAGTTTCGGACGATTCTTCTTGGATTAATCCTCCAATGATGACCATCTCTCCATCCTTGAGCCGGACGAGTCCGGAGGATTGTTTGATATCCAACACTGGAGCGGTAGCC
The DNA here is from genome assembly GCA_029881175.1 of Nitrospirota bacterium. Taxonomy (GTDB): domain Bacteria; phylum Nitrospirota; class Nitrospiria; order Nitrospirales; family UBA8639; genus Nitrospira_E. The sequence continues at coordinate 7,053 of JAOUNC010000144.1, forward strand.
GTTTCTTGTGGCGAGGTCTCAATGGCGCGAAGTCGGGAAATAATAGGTGTTACATCCAACATGATCCATCCGTCTTCGGAAATTCGCGGAG
>JAOUNC010000145.1 GCA_029881175.1 Nitrospirota bacterium
AGCCACGGAGTGGACTGATCCATGGCCTTCTCTTTCATTTTTCGTTTGACCTTTTTTGTGCAGGGCACCCTTTCGGTTTTGTCTTCATGACCCAAGTTGAAAATTGCCAGTTCTATTTCCAACCGATGGACTCATAACCACGTTCGTTGAGACATCGGTTTACAAAAGCTTTGTACGTTGGGCTGGGTTGGGAGGCTTGAAAAATTCCACGGATAAGACCTGCTGTGGCTCCCACCGCCGCGCCAAACGCGGCCCCTGAGCCAGCCGCCCCTCTGATGGCTCCTCCGACTGCTCCTACGGCGCCTCCTGTCCCTGCTCCAATGGCGGTATTGCCAGCAACGGTTGCCGTGTCATTTTCTGGTACATAGTTTTCTGCTAGTTGTTGACATTCTTCCATATCCGCTTCCGCTTGATCCTGCCCTACCTGCTTAAGATGGTTGTTGGGGTACAAGATTGGGCGTGGTCCGGAGCAACCAACCACAAGCAAGAGGATGCTCAGTAAAGCGATGGTTAGGAGTCGGTATGAAGACAGTAGGGGCAGCATAGGGCTCTCTTTTTTAATGTGAGGGTTGGTGCTTTGGGATGGAAGACGGGGGTTTCACGAATTTGCCTGCCAAGGCCATCAGGATTGTTTGAGGAACCATTTTACTCGTCCATGTGGCAAGCCGACCTTGCCAGCCAATGGTCACGAGAGTGCGCTTGGATTGAAGGGCTCGCAACGAGGTCTGAACGACTTTTTGGGAGGATTGCGCAAACAGGACATGTTTGGGTTTGTGTCCTGCGGTTTGATGGAAATCTGTGTCTGTAAAGCCTGGACAGCAGACTTGTATGGTAACGCACTGGTTTTGAATTTCTCGTGCTAACCCTTTTGAAAATGCGATCAAAAATGCTTTGGTGGCGGCATATTCGGTCATATAAGGAATAGAGAAAAATCCAGCGACGGAGGCGACGGTAATTATTGCTCCATGTTGCCGTGCCAGCATTGCTGGCAGAAATAATCTGGTGCTTTCCACAATCGTATTCATGTGGAGCTGGAGCATGCTTTGAATGTTCGCCAATGGCATGTCCGCAAAATCTCCATACATTCCAAAGCCTGCATTATTGATGAGTAAGGATACCTCTTCCCGGTGCGAATGAGCCATCTCATAGAGCGTAGAGGCCGCTTGCGGTTGACTGAGATCTAGGGATTCTGTCCAGATTTCCCCCTGATGTCCATGTTGAAGTTCTTCTCTCAACATGTCAAGCCGTGTGTGATCTCGCGCCACTAATAAGAGGTCATACCCTTGGGCGGCGAGGGCTCGGGCATATTCGGCTCCAATGCCTCGGGAGGCTCCGGTGATGACGGTGAATGGTCTGGCCTGGCTCATAATCAGTTTCTTCGTTGAGTTGCTCTTCCAGTATACCTCGTATTTCCCCCATACAGAAACGCAGAAGCTGGAATAGAGGAATGTCTTCTGTGCACATGGCGGCGTTAGGCTTGGGCCGCTCGGAATTGTCGTTGCCTAAAAATTTTAAGAAATAGAGTCGTTGGACCGAATGATTCTTCATGCGCATGTTCGGAACGTTATCCGCCGTTGGGGTGGCTGGCGCTTCTAAAGGGGGAGAGCATCTACTCATGAGTCCCAGGGGATTTGAGCGACATGTCTGAATCGACTAATTCTGAATCAGCAACCGGCTTACTGGAAGTGGTAGAGGTTGATGTTCCCGACCCATCGCCCTCCCAAGCTGGAAGTTTAGAGCAGGCGTTATCTGAAATCGAAGAGCAGGCTGGCGATTTGGTGAAAACGACCAAGCAGGTGATGGCAGCGTTTAAAAAAATAAAAGATGCGGCCAAGGTGGGTGATCTCGTCAGGCTTCGCAAGTTGCTGGATGAAGGAAAATCGGCGACTTTGAGCCTGGGTTGTGATTTTGTGAAGACGCAGGAACGTTTGAACTTTGATGAGGGCAGCTATCTCGCCGGGAAAGCCTTTCGCCAGGAACTGCTGACGACGGCCCAGCAAATGGGTGTGAATCTTTATGAGCATGATGGATATTTGTTTTCCTATCCAGTCCTTTTGAAAATTTTGCATAAAGAACGTGCGGTGTCGATCGACCGAGTGCGGGAAAGTCGTTTGCGTCCCTCGGTACTTATGAAGCGGCTGAAAGAAGTCCAGAACAAGCCCTTGCGATTTAAACCCCAGACATTTTTGGAAATGCTCTATACGGCGTATTCCATTGTTGTCGCGGGTCGTGGAAAACATTTAATCGGCAAAGGGACGGTGATCCCACTTTTGGAGCTCTATCAATTGTTGACGTTATTGCCTTGGCAGGCCAGTGAATATACGCGCCAGGAATTTGGTCGTGATGTGTATTTGCTGGATAAAATTGGCACGATCACGACGAAAAATGGACATCGGGCGAATTTTCATGCCAGCACGGGTGTGCGCGATGTTTCCAGAACGTTAACGGTAATTGCGCAGGGAGGACGGGAAAAGACGTATTACGGGATTTCTTTTGTGAAAACGGGGTAACCACGCACGGCTTGTTATTTAAGTTTCCCTAGGGGGGGCCGACAAGTCGAAGCAGATTACAAGGATTGTTGAGGAAAACATTATGTTACCAGCGGAATGGTTGAAAGTTCTAAAATCGGCCTATCTCGGAGGGTTTATTCGTCGCGGGGGATCAGCGGTCAAGTTTGCTGTGGTCGAAGAGGCTGAGGACACCAAGGCGGTGGTGTACGGAGTCGGAGAATTGGCACGTGAGGAAGGCTTTATCACGCTTGAATCCGATTCTCGAAAAACCAAGGTGCAACTCATTGATTTGTTGTTTGAGGGAATGGCTAAGCAGATTGATTGGGAAGGGCTGGCGTTTGAATATGTCAAAAAACTGTTTCTTGAAAATACCCGTCAAATTCCGGAGCAACGCGAAGAATGCAGTTGGGCAGGGTTAGCCTCATGCAATCAGTGCGATGAAGCCACGATCCAGCGCGATGTGAATTCCTGGTTGGAAAGTCGATTGTTTCAGGATTTTCATATGAGTCGGGAATTTCGTCTGGCCATGATTCAATTATGTTTAGCTCAACTGGATCCATCAGGGCGGCAATCAAAAGAAGCTGGTGCGATTCAATCGTGGTTGCGTGGAGAGTTGCGACAAATGTCGGCTCTGAAGAAATTGCTCATTTTCCAAAAAGTTAATCGAAGTAATGCCCGTGACTTGATTGCTTCTTTTGCACATTGGGTACGTCTGTTAGGGAAACCTGGCGTGGTCTTGACGATTGATATTTCGGCTTTCATGGGTAGTAAAGGGGCCGATCCCAAGTCGTTGAGTTATTCGCCTTCCGCCGTGATGGATGCGTATGAAATGTTACGGCAATTTATCGATGGCAGTGACGACATGGAAGGTTTGCTGTTGGTAGTCGTGACGCCTAAGTCGTTTCTCTCTGACCAACGCTTAGGGTTGAATCGGTATGAAGCGTTGAAGCTTCGTATTTGGGATGATGTCCGCGATAAATTCCGCCAAAATCCCTTTGCGCCGATGGTTCGGTTAACGGATCAATCAGAACAGTTTGAAGAGAATCGATTGTTAGCGCGTATCGGCAGTCGCAAAGATGATGTGCAGAATCAGCGAGTGATCGAGTCTTTGCGAGCAGGTGTGCCCAGCCCCGGTGTGGTCAAAGCCCTGGGCTGTCCCCAGCCAACCGTTAAATCAAAATTCCAGCAAATGTTACAAGATGCACAAGCGAGTATCCATAAAGGGTGGACGACCCAGGGTTTGCTCATTGAAGGTGGGTTTGGCACAGGCAAATCACATTTATTGGAATCGCTAAAGCATATGGCCCTTGAGTCCCGATTTGTCTGCAGTAAGGTGGTGATTAGTAAGGAGACCCCTCTGTATAGCCCGGCGTTAATGTTTCGTGCGGCAGTGGGTGGGGCGGATATTCCTCAAAAACGAGGCGATGCCCTGGCCGAAGTCGCGGCAGATTTGAATTTTAAAAGTCCCCAATATGCGGATTTCTATGAATGGGTGCATCGCCAAGGCGGGGAAATTGATGGCCGCTTTGCGGCAACCTTGTTTCTCTATGAGCGATTCGTGAATGACCCTGAGTTAAGTCATCGAATGATTCGATATTGGGCAGGTGATCCGTTGACCGATGCAGAAATTAAGCGATATCTCAAGTCATGTGATGGAACGGCGTCCTATCGATTTGAACGGGTTTCGCCCATGGAAATGGCTCTACAGCGATTTAAATTTGTGTCACGGCTTATGATTGCAGCGGGATATTCCGGATGGATTTTGTTGATCGATGAAGCGGAAATTATCGGCAGGTATTCATTTAAGCAGCGGGCACAATCGTATGCCGAATTGGCTCGATGGCTCGGCCGTCTTGAAGCCTCGAGCTTTGCGGACCTGGGGTATAAATCTGGGTTGGCTGCCGTGATGGCGTTAACCGATGACTTCCAGAGCGCCATTTTGGATGAAAAGGGTGATCGGGAAAAGGTCCCGGAAAAATTAAGAGAGACGGGTTCAGAGACTGATCTGGTGTTGGCCAGGCAAGCCGAACAAGGCATGCGATTGATTGAGTGTGAACGGATTCCGCTGGTTGGCCCCTACGATCAGTTGGTGGAAGAAATCTATCATAAAATTCGGGCCATTCACGGTGGGGCCTATGGCTGGGATCCTCCGCAAGTGCCGACGATTGAGAGGCTTTCAAGCACGCGTATGCGTGAATATGTCAAGGGATGGATTACTGAATGGGATCTGAAGCGTTTGGATCCGAACCAGCAGGTGGAAATTGAATTGACCGAAATCAAACAGGATTATTCTGAAGATCTTGAATTAGAAGGTGTGCAGGAGGAAGTCTTACAGCCTGCCTTGGTGGAATCTCCTTAGTCGGTTATGTCGTGGGTCTGACTTGGCAGTCTTCTGCTGATAGCTCGTCGTGACGACGTGTTGAGATCAGTCTTTATTTTTCAAAACCTAAAGGATACGCAATATGGAGTTTCGGCCTCAGGAATGGTTTGAGACGATTCGACAAGAATATCTCCAACGATTTGTTGGGCAAGGGGGATCGTCTGTGAAATTTGTGGTGACGCCTTCCGAAGGTGACCGGATACACGTCCAGGAGCAATTGGCGGTTTTGGCACAACAGGAGCAATATGCCTGTGTGAGCATTGATGCCAAAGAAACCAAAATTCATATGATGGACAAGTTTTTTCACCAGGTTGCACGTCGGATTCCATGGGATGCGTTAGCCTCACAATTTGTGCGGCGTTTGCTGCAAGAAAATGGCTACCAGATTCCTGAAGCCCAAGAAGATTTTAGTATGGCTGGGGTGGCCAGGATGAATGAGCGAGCCGAACCATTGTTGCGTCGGGATTTGAATAGCTGGCTGGAACGGGCGATCTACCATGACACGCAGATGTGCCAAGAATTTCGAATGGCGATGATACGCCTTTGCTTGGGCCAAATGGATTCCGGGTCGGAAAGTCCTTTTATGACTGAACCCGTGAAGGCCTGGTTATGTGGGGAGTTGCGACAGATTTCTGCGTTAAAAGAGGCGTTGATTTTCCAGAAAATCGTCCGCACAAATGCCCGGTATATGTTCGCGTCATTATCGCGTTGGTTGCGGGTGGTGGGGAAAACCGGCTTGGTAATTTCGTTGGATTTGAGCCGATGTTTGGAAAGTAAAAAGCCTGAATCGCCTGAGGGCTTTTATTATGGAGTCTCCGCGACCCTTGATGCCTATGAAATGCTCCGACAATTTATTGATGGGACCGATGAATTGGAAAGTTTCTTGTTAGTGGTGACTGTCCCACCGGTATTTCTCACGGATACTCGACGCGGACTTAATCGATATGAAGCGTTGAAGCTACGAATCTGGGACGAAGTTCGGGACCGGCAATATCAAAATCCTCTCGGGGCGTTGATTCGACTGGCCCCTTCCGGAGAGGCTCAGGAGATGGTCGCTAGCGAAATTGGGTCGTATCAACAGGCAGCTATGGCGAATGGTGATGTGAGCCATCAACGGGCGATGGAAGCGTTGCGATCCGGTGTCCCCAATCGTGATGTGGTGAAGGTCTTGGGGAGTCATCAACCTGAAATTGAGGGAAAATTCCGACGGCTACTTCAGGAAATGGAAACCCAGGCCCCACAGGGAATGCCAACGAAAGGGTTAGTACTTGAAGGAGGATTTGGAAGTGGAAAATCCCATCTTTTGAGAGATTTGCAATATCTCGCGTTGGAACACAATTTCGTGTGTAGTCCAATTGTGATCAGCAAGGAAACGCCATTTTATAATGTGGCCACACTTTTTCGGTCAGCGATTAATAATGCGCTTGTGCCAGGCAAACAAGGGGATGCGTTAACCGAAGTGGCGGGAGAATTGAATTTTCAAAGTCCTCACTATGCTGAATTGTATGATTGGGTTCACCGACAAGAGCATGGGTGTGGGTGTGATTCCAGGTTTGCCGCCACACTGTACTTGTATGAACGAATGATTAATGATCCTGAGCTCAGCCACCGGATGATTCGCTTCTGGGCGGGAGACCCACTCAGTAATGGGCAGCTCAAAAAGTATCTTCAGGGTTGTGCGCCTGAGACACCCTATGAATTTAAGAAATTGACGGCCCAACAATTAGCCTGGCATCGCTTCCAGTTCTCCTCACGACTCATGCAAGCCGCAGGGTATAAAGGTTGGATCTTGCTTATCGACGAAGCCGAAATTATTGGTCGTTATTCGTTTAAGCAGCGGACCAAGTCGTATGGTGAAGTGGCTCGCTGGATGGGAGTCTTGGAGGAGGCCGTCTGTCCGGGGATCTCGGCCATTGTGGCATTAACCGATGATTTCCAAAGTGCGGTGTTGGAAGAAAAACAGGATGCTCAGAAGATTGACCAATTATGCCAGGATGGAGAGGTTGGAGACGAAGTGGCCATGGCTCATGCAGCACGTTCAGGAATTCGTCTCATTGAAGAAGAGAGTGAGCCGCTGGTTCGACCGTATGACTCTATGGTCGATACCTTGTATGAGCAGCTTCGAGGGCTTCACGGTTCGGCCTATAGTTGGGATCCTCCGCCCGTTTCTGCTGTTGAAAAATTATCTAGCACCCGAATGCGGGAATATGTGAGGGGATGGATT
>JAOUNC010000002.1 GCA_029881175.1 Nitrospirota bacterium
GACTGTTGTGATGCCCTCGGGTCGCGATCTCGTAGAGCTGGGTCCGTTCCTGTGGGGTCAATGTCACCTTGTACTTGATGTGTGCCATGGCATCCCTCCTGGTGGCCTGGCGGGATCATAGGCTTTCTTCTACGACAATTCAAGAGTGACATGACACTAGGCTCGCCTGCGAAATCCTCGCGACGGGCTCTGGGTGCGCTCATTTTACAAGAACGTCTGGGCGTCACGGATCGTGAGCTAGTGGAGCAGATTACCGAAAACCCCTACCTGCAATACTTTTGGGGATTCAGGGCGTATCAAGCTGAGGCCCCCTTTCACCATTCCCTACTGACCACCTTTCGCAAACGATTCACCCACGAGAGCTTAGGCACGATCAATGAGGCCATTGCCCGCCTGACCGCCGCCGCGCTGCCCACCACAGAGGCCCCGCCAAAGTCTGCCCGAATTGACGTGCAAGGGGACGACGAGCCGCCGCCGAACGGCCAGCTCCTCATCGATGCCACCTGTGTGCCGGCCGATATCACCTATCCCACGGACCTCAAGCTGCTCAATGACGCCCGCGAGAAAACGGAAGCGATCATCGATTCCCTACATGCCGCTCGACCGAGTCCGACAAAGAAGCCCCGCACCTATCGACAGAAGGCGAGGCAGGCGTACTTGCGCATCGCCAAAGCCAGACGACCAGGGAGGCGGAAACTTCGACAAGGCCTTGGGCAACAGCTCCGGTATCTGCGGCGCAATCTGGCCACCATTGCCAGCATGGCTCAAGAGGGGCTGCTCGTCGTCTTACCTCGTCATCGCTATCGTCAGCTGTTGGTGATTCACGAACTGACTCGGCAACAGCTCTGGATGTACACACATCGGGGCCACCGCATCGCCAATCGGATTGTGAGCATCAGTCAACCTCATGTCCGTCCTCTTGTACGGGGCAAAGCCGGAGCCTCGGTCGAGTTTGGCGCGAAGATCTCAGTCAGTGTGGTTGAGGGGGTCAGCTTTGTGGATCGGATCAGCTGGGATGCCTACAACGAATCCGTTGATTTGGTGCCACAGATCGACGCGTATCGTCGACGGTTTGGCCATGATCCAGCCTCGGTGCACGTGGATCAAATTTACCGTACCCGTGAAAACCGTTGCTACTGTGCCCGCAAAGGGATTCGCCGCTCAGGGCCACCGTTGGGCCGCCCACGAATGGTCAGTGAGGCCACGGCCGAGCAGGTGAAACATGTCCACCAACAAGCTCATGACGATGCGACCGCTCGGATGGCCATTGAAGGCCAGTTTGGCCAAGGCAAACGCTGATTTGGGCTCGGACGTCTGATGGCCAAGCTGGCGCTGACCTCTGAGACGATGATTCACATCTCGTTTTTGGTGATGAACTTGGAGCAGCTCCTCACTCGAGCGATTTTTTCGTGGCTCGCTTCTTGGTGGCAGGGCTGGCGGAGTAGGTGGAACGGCTTGTTGGGTGCCTGGTGGCTTCAGATACAGACAACTTTCCAGGACGACCGTGCGTCTGACGTCGGGGGCAGAGGGACAATGAGGCCTCAATTCCTCGCGGGGATTTGAGCGAATCATGGAAAATGCTTTTCTCAGCAAACCCTAATTATAAAAGGAAAATTGATTGTAACTATTCGGCAAAAAAAGTTGGGTCTTCTCCCAAGCGAGTGGATAAAAGGCAGTTCCTAGAGACCGAGAAAGGCAAGATGGGCAAGGGGATCGGCGGTTTCAAGATAGCGAACCATCTGTCATGCTAGTTGGATGCCAAAGAAGAGGAGCCTGCTGGACGCCTACCGGTTCCCTGGGTTTCGTCCAAGGGCCAGAATCAAGGGGATCTTCGGCGACCCCCAGGCCCGGGTCATCCGGCTGGAGCGTCGTCAAAAAAACGGCGTGCGGTTGGTGTGGCACCTGGCACGGGAGTTTCTACGACCGCAAGGTCCGTCGTATCCGGGATCTGTCCTGTGGGGCCATGCGTATTCACCTGGAAGTGGAGGTCCGCCGAGTCTGGTGTCGGTGGTGCGGCAAGGTGAAGTAGGAGACGTGGCCGTGGCTGGCGGACAATCCGTTTTACACGAAGCCCTTTGCCTGGTATGTGGGACGGCGCTGCCGGGAAACAACGGTCAAGGAGGTGGCGAGGGAACTCAAGTGGGACTTGAAGACCGTGAAGAGTCTGGACAAGGAGTATAGGCAGGAGCAGCTCCGGCGCACGGGGACTCCGGGCCCCACGGCCATCGGCATTGACGAGATTTCTAGTAAAAAGGGGCATCCGTACCGGATCGTGGTCAGCGACCTCGTGCCACGGCGGCCGATATGGTTCGGAGGGGGTGATCGCTCTGAACAGAGTCTGGACCTGTTTTAACAATGGTTGGAGCAAAAGAAGGCGGCGGGCATGAGGCTAGCAGTCATGGATATGTGGCGGGCCTTCGAGACTTCAACCATGAAGCAGGCGCCCCAGGCCGCGATCCTGTATGACAAGTTTCATGTGATGAGACACCTGGGCAAGGCGCTCGATACGGTGCGTAAACAGGAGGACAAGCGGCTTGCCGAGAAGGACCGTGCGTTTATAAAGGGGCAGAAGTATCCCCTACTTTCTAGAAAGACCAACTTGACGCTTGAGGGGCGCAGAGCGCTCAACAAGCTCCTCGGCGCCAATAAGCGGCTCCACACGGCCTATCTGCTCAAGGAAGCCTTCGGCCAGTTATGGGAGTATCAGGCCGAAGGCTGGGCCAGGCGGTTTTTTGAGAACTGGAACGCCTCGTTGAAGTGGCAACGCCTCAAGCCCTACGAGGAGTTTGCGAAGATGATCGAGCGGCACTGGGACGGGATTGCCGCCTAGGGCAAAGCTGAGAACAAGGTCTCCCTCGGCTTTGCAGAGGGGCTCAACAATAAGATCCGCGTGAGTCAACGAAGGGCATACGGATTACGCGATGAGGAGTATCTCCGCCTGAAAGTCTTGACCTGTATGCTCAAACCCATATGAAAAACAACCCAGAATCACCCACTTACTTTGGAGATGAGCCAAAAAGTTTTTGACACGGTAATTTGTGTCGCAACATTCATTACGCGCCACATTGCGACGATATCATCCTAGCGCTGCAAGCCGACCCACAGGGTTTGTGTTCCTGACTCGCCGTCACTATTACGTCCGAGAAATCCGCCTAGACTGGCAACGCGGCGAAGGGCTTCCTGCCAGATGGGAGGTTGCGCCCGGGCAACCGGATTTTTCGTGCTGAACACCATCAACGCTTTCCATATTGTCTCTTCGAAGCAGACAGTGCAAGGAGCCTGCGGGGTTTCACGTTCGAGCTTGTTCAGATAGTCGATGCGCCAAGCCACCGCCAAATCGATAGCCAAGCACACTTTGATTCTATCCGCTTGTCCGAGTGGCCGCTGCTCTATGCGGCAGTCGCTCTTCGGGGTTTGATGGAGCACTTCGATGCCCAAACGGCGGGTGTGTCACATCAGTATCTCAATCGCCTGCTCAACGCTCGTCACCGGGATGGACAGACCTTTGTGCTCGGGGGGTGCGAGCAGACTGACCGCGGCATAGCGTATGTTCAATATGTGCCGCGCGTGCGGCGCGACGGCCTTGACGGGGTACCTGCAAGACCTGAATACATTCTGCCGGTCGAGATTGCATCGTCTCCCATAGCCGATTTGCTTGTCGTGCAATTGTCGGTCATGTTCTGTACGTACCAGCAGTTTGGGGCCTTCTGGATGCGCCAAGGTACCTTGAAACCGTTCGTAGGGGTCCGTCTCGAATCGCCCACGCTAACCATCGTGGTGCTGGGGCAGCGCGCCTGAACCTCGGCCACTTGAAGTTTTCCTTCCCCTCAATGGGGACAATGAGATAGCATTTTCTAATCCATAAATGATACTGAAAGTGTTGAATTGATACGAACGACGAGCCTGACTCATCAGGCTGTCCGATGGTTCTGTTCAAAGATGATTGTATAGAGAGTGTGTTTGGCCGCATTCAGCTGTTTTGCGGCCTCATTGGCACTGAGTGCGATGGCGATGTTCTCGAGTTGGTGCAGGGTCCTTCCTGGCTTCAAGTATTGCTCGAACTTGGGCAATGAGGTGAATTTGTCATAGGGAGTCATCATGGCCTCATAGGGGTATCGCTTCCGAGACTTGCCTTTGGTGTCACTGATGACCACCGGAAAAAAGCAGGGCCGGTGAAAATTGATATACGGATTGAGGTGATCACGATGGAAGGCGTGGAGCTGAGGGGCCCAGTGTTGGGGAATGTGGACGTACCCCAGGTGTTTCCGAATGATTGCCCCATTCTTACTTTCCACTAAAGCATTGTCGTTACAGTGGCGGGCGCGGGATTTGGTCAGTTCAATCAGCAGCTTATTCAGCAATTTCACCACATGTTTGTTGATGTACTCAGAGCCGTTGTCGGCATGGAACGCCAGAATGAGGAACGGGAATTGGTCGAGGAGGTCCTCCAACACCGGAATGAGGTACCGTTCACTGATTTTCTCCACGGAACAGACGATTTCGAACTGGGTCATCTCATCGACGGCATTGATATGGTAGACCCCTTTGACCCCATCCAAGTCACCTTGGTGCACCGTATCCACGCGCAGATACCCGGGTCGGCCATTGGGCTGGGGTTGCCGGCGTTCACCGAGGCGGGAGACCGTCGGACGGGTCTTCTCGAAGTGTTGGCGAACCTGTCGGTAACCGGAGCTGTGTCGGAGGACATACAGATAGCTCACGGAGATGCCCGCCAACCGGTGGTATTCGATCTGCCCAAAGCGTCGCCAAGCCCGCTCACACAGCTTCTTGGTGGCTGGCCACGAAAGGGTCCCGTGCAGCTCATCGGTCTGTGCCAGCAACTGGATATCCTCCAGGGTATAGAGGCGGCGAACCCCCTGGACGGTGCGTTGCCGTCGGTGCAGCCGGCCGTTTTGGACATATTGCTGAATCAAGCGCTTTACCTGAATCCGGGAATAGCCGCTGACCTTCTGGAGAAAGTCCAGCAGGAGTCCCTTCTCGGCTTTACCGAGCCGAGGGTAAGGGAAACGGAGGAGATTGCGCTGAATCCAGGTATAACAGGCTGCCTTCGCTTCAATGCGGAACTCCATAGGCCCGAGTCCGTTGAGGAACTGACGAACATGGTCGAGGGTCTTGATGGCTGTGTCGTTCATGATGATGTGCATCCTTCATCATGAACAGAAATCGGACTCGGTTCAGTATCATTTCATAATAGAAACACATCATCCCTTCAGTATCATTTCATAGTGGAAGAGACTATTCGAGGGTTAGTTCTGCGACATCAGGCCATTCATGTTCGGTACTATACTCGGAATGGCATCATGGTTGAAACGCCATACAATGGGTTCCTTGCGCGTGTCTTCCAACATGAAGTGGATCATTTAGATGGTCTGGTTTTTTTAGATCGAGTGGAATCAACCAATGATCTTGTCACCGAAGTCGAATGGAAAAAGATCATCGCTCAACGGCAACATTCTTGACCGGCCAAAGAGCCGAAATCCCTCGCATCTCTCTCTTCCAATCCTCAATGGCGCCCTGAGCGTCGAACCTCAACCTCCGCTAGGTTCTTCTCTCTGGCATACTGAACTCGGCACAGAAAGAATACGCCACTAGACTCAGACGCATTGCGCTCCTTCAAATGCACCCTCCCACTAAGTAGTTTTTCATCTTACGCTCCCCATGATTGCGTGGACGCATGGAGGTGCCAATCTGACTTCTGAGGAATTGATGAATTGTCTTAAAGCGAACTGTGGGTGAAGGCTAGATATTCACGATATCGGCAGGATGTCTTCAATCACTACATTCGTGACAAAAAAAGGGAGAGATCTTTTGGACCTCTCCCTTTTCTCAAACGTATTGGTGTTACGGTTAGAACCGGCTACGACGGTTACCGCCAAAATCTCCACCGCCGCCGCCGCCGCCATAACCACCGCCGCCGCCGCCAGTGCGTGGGGCTTGGGGTTTGGCTTCATTGACCGTCAATGTTCGGCCACCAAACTCTGTTGAGTTTAAGGCTGAAATTGCGGCTTGGGCTTCTTCTCCAGACGACATTTCAACAAACCCAAACCCGCGGGATTGGCCTGTAAATTTGTCGCTAATGACGTTTGCTGATTCGACCGTGCCATGCGCCGAAAACAGATCAGTTAATTCCGCTTGAGTCGCAGAATACGGCAATCCACCTACATACAACTTTGAACCCATGGGGCTCCTCCTTTTGAAAAAATGATATTGTCTTAGGCTCGAGAAGGGTAAAACATTGGGAAGGAGTAGTCCGCGGACGCTGCATACAGGCGACAGAGGTCAAACACTTCCGAGTTATCTCTCGGGCGAAACAACACCGGTTATGGGCTTCAGGAATCATCTTACTCATCGCCAAGCCCAATGCGATAAGCTCCCTTAATGTAGCATAAGAAATTAATTAAAGATAGCTCATATCGAGCAAGAAGGACCAAGAATATTGCAGCCCACAGGGAACCTGCTTAGAAGTGCTGAGACAATATGCTATTTTTCTTCAATGTTTTCATCGCTCCACTAGACTGGACCTCTCCCAAAAATATAAAGGTGCAAAGGCCAAAAAATTCTATAAAAATGCCATAAGGCCGTAATTCCCAATTGACCGTCCCATTCCCTGAAATGTTCCTGGACGGAATAACCCGACATTCGGCAGTACGTAGGTATCCCATCCTCGACACACCCACCGGACAAGCTGCATAAAAAGTCGATCAGACTCTTTGCCAATTTGGGGAATGCTCCAAAATCCGTTCGTGCCGAATAGTGGAGGCAGAGGAGGATTGTCATCACAAACCATTTGTGGCAAGCCCAATAGCAACAGGCATGGCGCAACCTTCTTCCCTGTCTGAATAGCCAAATACCTGGCGTTGCCCTTGAGGGGCTTTTCTTGAATCAGGTCTGGCGCAATTTGGCATAACGCTGACAATCTTCTTCATAACATGGGAACTGATAGGTTTGCCCTAGTTGAACCACGCGCTCGAGGCAACGAAGGGCTGAGATCTGATCTCCTCGCTCTATATACACATCAGCCAGCATACGCAAAGCTCCGGCTTCTCCTGGACCATTGCCTAACTTGATAAAATGTTCGTTCGCATTATTGAAACAGGCCTCAGCTTTTCCAGAATGCCCTGTTAGGAGAAAGGTTTTTCCAAGCTGGCCATAGGTTGATGCCAAACCATCCTCGTTCCCCACTTTACGGTGATAATCAAGGGCTGATTGGAACCCAGCGATAGCGGCCTCATAGTTGTGTAATTGGTATTCCTGGAGGGCGAGATTGCTGTAAAGAATGCCCAGGGCCTGGTCATTCTCAAGGGGTTGCAAGACATCCAGGGCTTCCAGATAAAACGCTCGAGCTTTCTCTGGTTGATTCGTATCCGCCTTGAGATTCCCTAAATTGACAAGGGTTTCGCCAATGCCATTTCCTTCTTGTACTGTGCGTTGGATATCCAGAACTTCTCGATAACAGGCCTCGGCCTGTTCATGTTCTTCTAACAAGGCACAGACATTCCCCAGATTCCCAAGAACATCAGATAAGTCTTTAAGCGATTCCGCCCCTCTGGCTTCCGTGACAGCCTGTTCGTACCACGCACGCGCTTGCGTCAGGTCTCCACGATGCAGAAATATTTCGCCACGACGGGCAGCTGAACTGGACATGAGATCGAATGCAATAAGACCGTGATGGGCTCAAGAATGGCGCGAGATTATGGTGACAATCCTAGAGGGATTGTCGAGACTTGGCAAGGAAGAATGTTGGGTCATTTCAAAAGCAAATGGTGGGTCCGCTTGCCAGATTTCCTAGAAGCCACTAGGGCGAACATTAGGGCCAAACATTTCTGGAGCTAAAGAGAATCCTTCTTGTGTAGGCCCCACCCCCTTATCGTTGGATGGAAGTGCCCGTCCGGATTCTTGGAAATTCGAACTGAAGCTCTGCCCCGAATCATGTTCGCCTACCATCTCCTTAGGGAATTGGCTTTCATCAACAAAACGCGTGCGAAAGACATTCGGCAAATGGTGCGTATTGTATGCTTGACCGGAATCCTCTTTATGGAATTCCTTTATGATCATTCTCCCCCGTGCGGTGCCTTTCCATTCTTCAAAATCTTTTCGACAGGCTTCGGGATCCAATTGGCACCACACGAAATGCTTATCATCTAATGTACTGAGATAGAGATCAATCTGCTCGTCACTTACATTGGCATTATTCGCAGAATAGGAAGCACATCCACCGAGGAAGATCACAACACACACAAATCCAAGCGTACGGTTATCTCGCATTCGAACCTCCAACTTGTCACCCTATCGGCCAAATCAGAAATTCCTGTAGGATGGAACCATGTGTGGACCCTGCTGTACCCACCTGCTTCATTTCATTCCGATATCACGTATCTCGCGGTTTGTTTTATAAGGTTTCTATTCTGAATCCATGGCCCCTCATCATGATTTAGCAAGACTCCTTGCCCTCTTAAATATCTCTACTCAAGGAAGAGCACACGCCCCTTTCCCCAAAACTACAAATCCATACACACAACCTCTGGATACCTGGCTACTAGATTCCCATCCAAGGCTGGATCAAATTTTTCAACGAGATCCCCCACAAATTACAGTTGGTTCTTCTTCCTCGAGACGTCACACAGTTTCAATATGTTATAGTCAGAGAGGTTCTGTATTGGTAAGATTCATGAGTGTTTTCTCATTTTCTTATGTCTTTGTACGCCAAAAAATTTTCAACATTCAGTCTATAGCCTGATGCATAAACACCGACTCCACATACCCACCAGAAAAATTATGCCATCCATTCATACGCCTGTTTACCAGTTCTCCTGTGTCAAAAACATGGTTGTCTTAGGCAGTAGCCTGGTATTTCTCTTCTTAACTTTTGTCCCTCCTGCCTTCACTCAGGTTCCGGCGATTGATTCAGAAGATGCCCTCATCCAGCGTGCCACAGAAGCCTGGATTGATGGATCCACTCCTCATGCTCTGGAAATTTTGGAAGAAGGCCTTGCCGAGAATCCAGGGTCTCTTACGCTTCGAACCTTACGCGGAAATATTCTGGCTACCTCTCGTCACCATCAGGAAGCCTTAGATGACTTTGAAGCCGTGCTGAAGGAAGCCCCAGAAGCCTTGGCTGTCCGGTGGGCCAAATGGAGCACCCTCACTCGTTTGGGGAACGGAGCTTTGGCCATTGACGAATTGCAACGTATCGCCCAACGAGAGCCTCTCAATCCCTTGGTTCCTTTACGATTAGCTCAAGACCTTCGCAAAATTGATCGACTCGAAGAATCTGTCGTGTGGTATCAGAAAGCCGTCAATCTGGTTCCAGAGATGCCAGGTTGGCGTTTGAATCTCGCTCGCGCCCTGTTTGATGTCTTGCAATATGATAAGGCCCGGCAAGAAGTGCAACAGGTCTTGCAAACGGTGCCACGCCATTCCCCCGTGGAAATGGCTGCCCGCAACTTATTAATGATCACATATGGGGCGACAAAGGAGCGGGGCCGACGGTATCAACCGATTTTTAGCCCGGAAGGATCTGCAGAAGATCGGAAACGTTGGGGGTTGATTCGCCATCAAGGCTGGGAGCACTTTGCCAAGGGACGCTATCAGGAGGCCGAACCCATACTTCGGGAACTTCTCTCCCTGAAACCCAATGACCATCGAGTGACCTATGAATTAGGTGTCAGCTTGATGGAGCTAGGTCAGTATGAGGAAGCCATTAACCTTCTTCAAAAAGGCATTGAACTCGGCCCAACAAGTGGCAGTTACAGTGAGGTTTTTTTGGATTCCATCTTTCGTATCGGCCAAAGTTTGGTCGCCTTACAACGATGGGACGAGGCCTTACTTCATTTTGAGATCCTCCAAGAAATAGCAACCGTCCCTCCAGAAAGTCTCAAAGCACCATCGTCGAAGGAGAATAAGCCTGTCTCAAATGATTCAGAAACGACAGATGATCCTGATGCACCCCCCACAACGCTCAGTGGAAAGATGATTGATCAAGAAAAGCTTTCATATTGGATGGAACAAGTTTGGCAACATATCCCCAGACCAGAAAAAGCCTCACCGGATGCCAATGAAATGCTACCAGCCTCTGCCCTTACCGAATTACCTCCCGATCAGGACTCAACTCTCGTTGCAAAGAAGTTTACACCCGATGAACTGTTTCACACTCGAGCCTCGCTCATGGGACGGGATGCCGATTTTAGCTGGTTTCAATTCGTGATTCCTGCCAGTCGAGTGATGCGTGATGACCTCCAAGTTGGCAACCATGAATTTATTCCCATTCATCCGAATGATACCTTTCCCACGACCCAGCAAGAGATTTATTTGGTCTTCGCGCTCGTCACGGCCTCATATGATGCCATTCCGTTAACAGCACAATGTTTTCTTGAAACATCCCCAATTACTTGGGGCAAAGCCCCGTTGGTTCAGGATCAGGTTGTCATGTCCACCAATGAACAATCAGGATATTTTATTCTCTCGTCCCCGAAAACGGAATGGATGCCAGGACTCTATCGGTGTGGATTGTTTGTCGGAGACACAGTGTCCGCCTATACCCAGGCAGACGAAGTCCGTTTTCGGATCGTTGCGCCCAACCAGCCCTCTTAACCACCTCTCCACTGTGCAAGTGGAAGACCGTAGTAATGTGATGAGAGATCTGGCCATTCTCACCATAATCAAAGACACATCTTTTGTCGATCCATCAGAGCTTTCCTCACGCAGACCACGGCAAATCCCTTCCCTCTTTAAGGCATCACCCTTTCTATGCAATGACATCTTCCTCGAGACATCTCGACAGAATTTCACCATATGATCAGTGAGCAGAGATCTCACATTTTCAAAGAGAGGTTCCTGTGGAAGGGACTTCCAGAATGGAATGAAATCGCTTGAACCTGGAAACGGCAATTGAGCGCGAAAAAGCTGTGCAAGCAATTTACGTGCAAAGGATTTTTTTTTAAACTCGTGATCACCTTACGGGTGATGAGAGATTGTAAAAATTTCCTAGGTGCGTGAAGAGATTGTGCAGACATTCGTGTCCAACTGCTGTTTTTAGGTTGAAGCATAGGAATACACCCAAACTCTCCAAAAATGGCATCAATTCCTGTAGTGGAAGAATTCTTTTTAAAAGGGAATTATGTCATATTATCTTAAGCCAAGGATTCTCCCCCGACTTGGGAAATGAGAAGAAGGAATTCCTGAAAAGAAAACGGTTTTTCCAGCACTGCACTGGATCCTGAGTGAAGAGCCCGTGCTTTTAAGTCAGCCGTCAATTGGCCACTATAAAAAATTATCTGGAGGCTCTTGGTCTTCTTATGACTTTTTATCCATTGGATAAGCTCCAAACCAGTGATTCCTGGCATTTGATAGTCTGTGACCATCAAATCAACAAGATGTCCTTCCAACCACTCCTGCGCATCGTGGCCATCTTTTGCCTCCATGCATTGATGGCTTGCCGCTTCTACGCATATTCGTAGCGTGGCTCTCAAACTCGCATCGTCATCAAAAAGCAAAATCCGCAGGCTGGGTATAGACATCATTCCCTCTTGTATATCGTACACCCTGGCGACGTTTCTGTTTCAAGACGGAGAAGCGCTTTCCGGCCATGCCCACTTCGGTTACAATAATGGAATAACGCGATGTCGATCACCACGCATTGGGCGCCTACACCACAAGATTTTCTGTACACACTAGTGCCAGGGGATGTTCACGTCTGGCGTGTCCCCCTCAATCACACGCCTGCGCAAGCTGCTCGCTATCGTCCCTACCTTTCGACAGATGAACTCGCGCGAGCGCAACGATGCCGCTCCCCTCACCCTCAGGATCAATTCGTTATCACACGCGGGATTCTTCGGTTACTTCTCAGTCGATATCGGAACGTCCCACCAACCGAGCTTCAATTTGAGGTTTCACCTCAAGGAAAACCACGGATCATATCGACTGCATCGCTTCCCATCCAATTTAATGTGTCGCACACTCATGGAATGGCCTTGATTGCTGTGACCCTCAAGCATGCCGTGGGCATTGATGTGGAAAGACTCGATCGAGAAGTCCAGGATCTTGACATCGCCAAACGCTATTTTTCCGCACGAGAATCGACGTATTTGGCGTCCTTGATCCCCCCGGAGCGCACACACCAATTTTTTTCGTATTGGACCTGTAAGGAGGCGTATCTCAAAATGCAGGGGAGAGGAATTTCAGATGGCTTAGCACAATGTGAATTCTCCTTTGATCCTGACCAATGTCAGGTCAAAGGCTCACTCCTGGATCAACCAGGCCAGGAAAAAGATTGCTCGTTATATCGCATCACCGCGGGATCACTGCATATCGGGGCGCTGGCTGTCTCATGCGCGTCCGCTCAGATATCCTATTGGGACTGGGAAGAGACATATCCACTCTGACATCACTTCACGTTCTTTAAAAATTTCAAGCTGTTGAGGATTCTCGCAAGATGGCCTTGCGATTACTCAACCCCAGACCACACCGACATCGTTGCATTGACCTGCGCCTGATGGCCAATATCAGCGGGTGAGGCTTCTCCTTTAAATTGGATGGGTTCTTCACCTTGTAAATGCTTAGCCCTAAGCCAATACGTGCCTTGTAGACTGGCATCCCAAATGGACTTGGCCACGTGTTCATTGCCAGCGGTCAAGACATACGCCAATCCTCCCATCAGGCCTCCCAATCCAGCATAGCCAATTTTGAAAGGCGTATAGAGAAGGGAAAGTGCTCCACCGGCAATTTCTAACCCCCAGGAAGGCTTTTCGTCAGGTAATAGAGGGGCATCAGACAACCCAGGGGCAATCGCTTCAGAGGTGGATGCTTCATTCGTGATGGCCGCTGACTCTGTGGGCGACATCTCCTCTGAAGAAGATGGGACGACTGACACGCGCTCTTGTTGTGGCCTCTGTTGAGCCACTTCCTCCTGGAGCGGAAGAAGAGAGTCTGGTTCATTCTCTGTGTGCCGCGTCTCCTCCAAAGAGGATGGAACGACTGACACGCGCTCTTGTTGTGGCCTCTGTTGAGCCACTTCCTCCTGAAGCGGAAAAAGAGAGTCTGGTTCATTCCAAGCTTTTTGAAGCGCAAAGGTCGTGAGATCTTGTACCATCTGGTCTGATTCGACCATTGGCTCAGAATTCCACGCTTTGGCCCCAAAAACCACATCCCCCGTTTCGGTCTTCATCCCACGAATTTCCACTCCAATAATTTTCATGCGTTTATGCTCAAAACTCATGAGATCAAATTTCTGACCTACCTGATTATTTTCCACCTGTGCGAAGAGGACAAGCGGAGCCCCTACCGACTGTGCAGCCGCCAACACTTGCGCCTTTTGGTCGATTCTGGTTCGATGAGCAAAGCCTGGGTCCCCTAGCTCTTTTTCAATCCACGAGGGATCCACCCCAACAATGTGATGATCATGCAACCACCGTAACGTCCGCGTAACAACTCCAGAATGATTTCCCCATACCACCACTCGGGTCCCCGCATTCGGCAGAGAGGCCTGAAAACCTTCTCCCATAAACGTTTCATGGCTAGGAGGAGCACTCGCACACCCAAACACGATGCTGAACATTCCACATATCAAAACCAGTCTTTTTAACCCATAAAGAAAACTATCTTGCATATCACGTCCCCCTTTTTGTCACATATCCCATTTTTATGATCAGAAATAACAAAAGTCCTATCTCTCCTCATAAGGGTTGTCTGAATCCCTATGGAATCGTCCAACTTCTGAATATTTCTTGAGTTTTATAGAAATTAAAATTCGCTGTGCTTATACCCCTTAAATGGGCCAGACCTCATTTCCTGTATAACAGACTTACGGAAAAACACATCACATATAGTGGTATGCGTTCGAACATTCTACTTCATTTAGTGTACCTCAATGAAGTCTCCGGTTTTGTTGTCCCCATGAATGAAAAGGGTCATGGCAAATTACAACTAAAAAATACAGCCGGCTCCTGCGCCAGATCCATTCCCTTTTTCATGAAATATTTTTTTATTCAAACCAAAATTCCTGAGGCTCTTGAGAGAAGGAAAACCCTCGCTATTTGAATGCGTGGCCCCAACCAGATATGCTGCGGATTCATGGCCATGTCACTTTTTCACAATCATGCCTTAAAAACCCTTCTGTCACTATCCTGATTATGCCCTTAAGAATTCTTTCTTTTTTCAATGAGAATATTACCTGGCGAGTAGCCAAAACCCCTGATGGCTATTACCATCGACAACTCTCAGGTACACCAGAATGGCTCCCAGGGCTTCCATCAGGAGTGCCACCTGAGATGGTTAAAAGTACGTTTCAGCAATTTCCGTCAACAGATGATTCACTCCAACCCTCTCACCTCTCATTCAAATTAACGTATCGAGTCGGCCATTCCAACGTGGAATGCTTTATTTTTGCCTCGCCTGAAGACGATCCATTTTTAGTCAAAATACCGCCGGCAACCTTTGCCGCCCTTCAAGAAGCTTTTCCATCTATCGCCATTCCCCGCATGCGTATCGCCCGCCTCGCCGCTCAACAGGCTATCCATTTAGACTTACCAAGCGTGGAACTGATCACGGGAACCCCATTGTTTGAGACCGTGCAATCTCAATTATCTGAATCGCTCCCTCAACACACCCAACACTAGATGTTCCCCTGAAAGCAGACGTATCTTCAGACATTCAACGTCTGTTGTTTAACGATTCTGATGGACCTGTTGAATAATTATTTTTTCAAGGGCAAATACACTACAGACACGTTGGGTTCCTGAGGCATCTGGGCTGTTCAAAAAAAACATGGCCTAAGCCTTTCGAAGGGTTCGTCCAGTCCTGAGCTTTGCCGAAGGGAAGGCCTCAGGATTGCTTACTGCGTCCCGGAGGACTCAACCTATTGCCTGGCTCATCCTGAAAGGTGAAACCATTGTTAGCGCGCGGAGCGTACTTCCAGTACGTGAGCACGGAAAATTGGTGACCTGCCTGCGCGAAGCCGCTCCGGCCGCTTGCGCGCCAAAGCTGGTTTCAGCGGCGAGCGCGAAGGCAGGGAACGCCGCCTTGCTTTTTCCATCCTGATTAAGGTGGGACATTTGTTTTCAACAGCCCCCTGACTGAAAACCCCGCGTTCACAGCCCTGTTTATGAGTGGCCCGGCCTTCCGTGAGACCATGGCAGGCAATCTAATTGATAATTCATATTTTTCAATATCTTATAAATAGCTGACCCAATCCACTCATTCTGTGGATAAGGCTGTGCGTAAAGCAAATTCCGATGACAAGGCTAGCTCATTCATGGACCAATCAGCACTTTGCACATTTTTTAAGCATTGTGGCATCAAAGGAATCATTCCACAAAATATATGGTGAGGGTATTCCCCAAGGCGTATTACGTATGTACAATACGAAAGTAGTAAAAACTTTTACACATGGTCCATCAATTTTAGAAAATTTTCCTGACGGTTTATCTATCTTTTCCGAGGGACTATTCTTGATGACTAACAACCCTTCTACCCAGGGACGACACGTACTGATCGTGGATGACGAACCCGCCGTTCGCCGAATGGTGAGAGGAGTGCTAGAATCAGCAGGGTTTGAATGTGGAGAATCTGAAAACGGCGCAACGGCTCTGGAATGGTTACAAGAACATCACACCGATCTCATCATCTCGGATTACCAAATGCCCGTGATGAATGGTCTCCGTTTGCTTGAAAAAGTTCAGACTTCACTAAATGGCCACACCCCTCGCGTAATCATGTTGAGTGGGGTCATCGAAGAGAAAGAAAAACTCAAAGCCATGGATCTCGGTGCCTATGCCATTATTGACAAACCCTGTAATTTCCGTGAGCTGGTCGTAAAGGTGAATGAAGCGATTGCACCCTGATTCCTCCCCCTCTTTCCCCTTGTCAGAATAAACGCAGCTCATGGAAGAAAAGGCGATTCCTCTCTGAATGTTTCAATCTATTCAGAATTTTTACTTGATTCCCCCCAAAAATTAAAATCCTAAGTAAGGGCAAAGACGATGCCGCTGTCTTCCCTGGAGAGAATTCCACTCACGTGGGTGACGGCAACGTTTTTTGCTTCCTCGCCAAGTTCCTTTTCTGCCTCATAAAAAGATCAGACTGAAGTGTCCTGCATATCATGAGATCCATTCAATCCTACGTTGCCATTGCGCTCATAGGTTTTTTAAGTTTCTGCCCCACCACAGCCCCGGTATTTGCTGAAACTTCGGCACCTGGAATCCATTGGGGAGCCCTGGGATATCCCGATCAAGAACCCACACTCGCAACCGGTCTCTCGATTTTTCGCTTTACAGAATTTAATGGAGACGGCGAACGGTTTAATGGCATAAAGGAAACCATTGGATTAAATCTCATCACCGTCAGTTGGACGGAACATTGGACCAGGCATTTACCAGGCTGGAGCACTAATCTCACAGTTGGAGTAGGACCCACTCGCAATCAACCCTCGGAATGGCTTCAAAACGATCTCATTCATGACAGCCTCTGGGGTATTCCTCCTGTTCCTGTGGATGAAAAACGCAAGCAGACCGATTTTACGATTTCCGGGTCTCTCACTCGCTGGTGGCACCTGTTTCAACAACCACAGGTGATTTTTCTGAGTGGAGGCGGGCAAACGGGAAGCTTATATCAGGAAGCTTTTATCCGGGGAGGATTCCGCCGTTGGTCGCCGCTACAAACCTTCGAGCAAATAGCAGGATCGAATAAGAGTTGGCTGAGCTCTCTTGTCAGACCTTTTCGTGTTTCCGGCATGGTGCGAGCCGGGCGTATTGGCACTGGCGCCGCCTTTCATGATTTGGCCAATACGGTCTACACCGGACAAGGGTCCATCAGTTATGGATGGTATGACACGCATTCGCATCAGCCCTGGATGGAAATTGAAGTCGGAGCAACAATTGGTTCTGGAATTTTCAACGATGCCAAGGGAAACTCAATAGAAGAACAATTTTGGACTGTCGCGTTTCGGATCCACCCCTTTACGCTCGAATCCTGGAATGATCAACTCGGGAACAAAGACTTTGGCCCTACGTATGGAGGCCGTCTGATGATTGATTTGTACTTCCTTCTCCCTGAATCTTGGAAAGGCCAATAAGGCTTGGAGGCTTCGGACTTACCTTTGATGTGCAGGGATTGCCTACTTCAAGGCTTATGAAGAAGAAACGATGGTGAGAGGAAGTCGCGTCCAGGATTCGCCGGCGTTCACACTTCGATAGAGACCGCCGCCATTGGTCCCGACATAGAGCACATGAGGATCACTGGGACTGACTTGTAAGCTGCGGATACTCGTGGCGTCTAATCCATTGATTTTGGGTTGCCAGGTGATTCCAGCATCTTCACTTTTCTGCACCCGATCGCTGGTGGCCAAATACAGCGTGGAAGGGTGAGTTGGATCCATTTGAATGGCACTCACATAGGCATTTTGAATACTGCCCTCAATCTTGGCCCAATGCTCCCCTTGATCCGTGGATTTATATAAACCCTTCGTCGTTCCCGCATACACCACATCACTATTTGTCGGATCGACCGCTATCCCATTCACCCCTAGGGCCATAGACGCCATCTTGGCATCGGCCGCCACCATCCCTCCAGATTTCTTTTCCCAACTCTCTGTTCCATTGATGGTGCGATACACGCCACCCGTCGTTCCCGCATACAACACATTCGGACGCTGAGGGTCGATCGCCAATGACACCACAAAATTGACTTCATTCATCCCCACCATCCGCTCCACCCAATTGCGACCTCCATCCAAGCTGCGAAACACCCCCACCGTCGTCCCGGCATAGACCATCTCCGTCCCTCGCGGATTAAAGACGATTTGATTCACAATGGCGGAGATCGTCCCCTTCTGGATACCAGCACTAAATTGATGCCAGGTTCTCCCACCATCAGGGCTTTTGTAGGTCCCGTCGCCCATCGTTCCGGCAAACACCGTCGCCGATAATGTCGGATCAATGGCTAAGCTGATCACTCGCGTCCGCGTCAATTCTCCCTCAAATCGGGTCCACGTCTCGCCGGTATCACTGGATTTATAGACCGCCTCATCAGTGGCCAGATAGATGATGTTTGACTTGGTGGGATGGAGAGCAATCGACACAATAGTATCACTCCGCTGCCCACAGCCAGTGAGCCCCACCAGCAGGACAACAACCCACAAGATAAAATTGGGGAGGGAAAAGTGAAAAGTAAGGAGTACGGAGTACGGAACGGGAACAAAGGGAAGGCGAGGATGAACGACAGGCATATCTTCGTGCTGACTTTTCACTGTTTACTTTTTCCTTCCCACGACATAGGGCTCGGCATACCCGGTTAATTCCACATAGCCTTGGCCATGAATATCCTGGCCTTTCCATTGTCCCGTGACATTCACGGCCCCCTCCCAATACGTCACATGGGTGCTTCGTGCCGTCACAAGTTCTTGATTGGCCATACGTGGCGAAATGGAGAGGGCAATATTCTCGGCTGGAATCGACAAAAGCCATTGACTGGGATAATGCGCCCCACTCACTGGGCTTTTCCAATGTTGTGTAACAGAAAGTTGCACGTCTTGGAGGGCAAAGATGGTCGAAGAACCGTTGGGCAGGACCAACGTCCCGCTCGACGCCGGATCAAACGTGCCATTCGCTTGGCGCAAGCCATAGGCCATAATTTCATGATTGTTGTCGAGTTGCAGGCTAAACCAATCCCACCCCACTAAATGGTTTGCCAGGTCTCCTGAGCCAAACTCATGATCCATCCAACTCACCCCTTCCACGGGAATTGAGGTCTCACCCACTCTCACCGAACCAGTGGTATGAAGCCGCGTCAGGGAATAATAATGTGAGGCCTGTCCAGGCTGTTGCCCCTTCCGACTGACTCCGTTGATCCCATGGATGACGGGGGGCTTTTGCGATTCCACAACAAGGTCAAGGGAAAACTCTTCAGCCTGAGCCTGCAGGCGGAACTGACGATGATCCAGGTCAAGAGCCTTCACACTCCATCCATCAATCCAGACATCTAAAACATCTCCCCGTGCGCCAGCTTTCCCAATGCCGGCCCGACTAATTTTTTCGGCAAACTGAAATTGATCCGCTTGCTCATCCGTCAACGCCACATGCGCCAGATACACTTGCCGCATGGCCCACAAAGAAGGATTCTCCCAGCTATGAGGAGAGTCAATTCCCCGTCGAAAGAAAGTCACCTCATATCCAAAGCGTCGACCATCAGTCCCGACCAGATGCCCGGTAAAATACCACCATTCGGTCTGGAACTGCTCATGGCTCCCATGATCTCGCGGAAAAACCGAGACATATCCAGGCAGAGCGAGAGAGAACCGGGATTGTGAAGAGGTCAGCGTCGCGCCATAGACCTCAACGTGCATAAACACTACGAGCAATCCCAATAGGCAAGTTCTCATCATTTCGTTTATACCACGATGCCCCATAGCGCACAAAGCCCTTGCCACACAAGCATTTTCTCATCTTGACCATGGATTCCAATTTATCGACCCACGTTGACTTTCAAGAAAATTCTCGGCTATCGTACTGCATGTCTGTCCCCTTTTTTTCAGCGGAGCCCGAGGCATGTCCTCTCCCGGAGATCGTTCCGATCTTTCCGCTTCCGACAGTCGTATTCTTTCCTGAAACCTACCTGCCACTTCATATTTTTGAACCGCGCTACCGGGAAATGGTTCAAGAAGCTTCGGCACACGAGCAATGTATTGGCATGGCCCTCTTAAAAGAAGGATGGGAAGATCAATACGAAGAGGCCCCGCCCATTCATGCCATCGGGTGCGTCGGGCGCATTATAAGTTCTCACAAGTTAGCGGATGGATGTTATAACATCGTCTTGCAGGGGATACAGCGATGTACCTATCAGGAACAGACGGTGATCACCAACTATCGACAAGCTCGAATTGCTCCGTATACGCCTCAAGTGTGCAGAGCCTTAACGTCGGATATCCGGCGCCATCTTGAGAAAACCGCGCAGGAATATCTTAAGGCTAAGAAAGCCACCCAACTATGTGAGGTCATTGGCTCCGGCACACTTACGGATTCGATTCTCGTGCATAATCTGTCGGCTGGCCTTGATCTCTCACCCATCGAAAAGCAATTCTTGCTGGAATCTGACGACCTCTCGCAGCAAGCACGCCGGCTTATCGATTTAATCCGCTTCAAACTCGCTGCTCTCCGAACAGCGCAAGGATAACCACTATGTCCGCTCCTGCTGCAATTGAAGTCACCAACCTCAACAAAACCTATGACACCGTGGATGCCGTCAAGAACCTTTCGCTGACGGTGCAGCATGGAGAAATCTTCGGACTATTAGGCCCCAACGGAGCGGGGAAAAGTACAACGCTCCGAATCTTGATTACCACGTTGAGCCCAACAACAGGCACCGCCACGATCCTGGGCCACGATGTCGTCAAAGAAGCCGATACGGTTCGCCGACTAATTGGCTATGTTGCACAGGAACGGGCGATAGACCGATTTCTAACAGGACGAGAGCACCTCCTGTTGCTTGCCGATCTCTATCATCTCAAAAAAGACGAAGCGCTTGCCCGTATCGAAACACTCTTGAAGCTTGTGAACCTGGAAGAACATGCCGATCGAGTGGCGAAAGGCTATTCAGGCGGCATGAAGCGCAAATTGGACATTGCTTGCGGACTATTACCGAATCCAAAGATCCTCTTTCTCGATGAGCCCACCCTGGGATTAGATGTCCAGAGCCGTCTCAATATTTGGGACCATGTTCGGAAATTAAAAGAACAGGGCATGACCATTGTCATGACGACCAACTATTTGGACGAAGCCGACCAACTCTGCGATCGCATCGCCATCATTGATCGTGGAGAAATCCGTGCCATTGGCTCACCGAAAGACTTAAAAGCCAGCCTAGGGGGAGATGGAATTTGGCTGACGCTCAGCGATGCGACCCCAGAAGCACTGGAACAATTGACCTCCGCTCTTCAGGGATTACCGTTTGTTCGGGGCATCCGCCCAAGGGAAAACGGGCTGGATATTCGTGTGGATGGCCCAGAAAAAGCTTTGCCGGCCATCATGGAAACAACCAATAAAATCGGCTGTCTGTTGGATGGCATTGAATACCATCGACCTCGCTTGGATGATGTGTTTGTAGCCCATACCGGCCGTTCGCTCACCAACGAACCTGCTCCCCCCGAAGCCTAATCCTCTAGCTATTTTTTTCTTTGGAACCATCTAGTCATGAATGAACAAATACAAGAAGTGCTGGCCCTGACAAATCGATGGGTCAAACGACTCAGCCGGGAAAAATTCAGTATGCTGTTTACCCTCATACAGCCCATGCTCTTTTGGCTGATTTTCTTTGGCAATTTGTTTCAGCGAGCCGCTGATGTCCAAGTGGTCCAGGCGCCGAACTATATGAGTTTTTTGGCTGCTGGCGTCGTCGTCATGACCGTCCTCAATAATGGCTTAGCCGGCGGAGTGGATTTGCTTTTCGATAAAGAAAACGGGTTCCTTGAACGCCTCATGGCGACACCGATTCGGCGCTCCTCGGTCATTCTGAGCCGCTTCCTCTTTGTCATGGCCATTACTGGCATGCAGATTCTTGTCATATTGGGAGTGGCCTTTCTCTTTGGTGTTAGTGCAGAAACGGGCATCATGGGCATTGCGCTCATCCTCGTCCTTGGTATGTTATTTGGGATCGGCCTCACATCCATTTCCATGGCCATGGCCTTTTCCGTCAAAAGCCACGGAGACTTTTTTTCCGTCTTGGGCTTTCTTTCGCTGCCCATGATTTTTCTCAGTTCCGCCTTAGTCCCCTTAGTGGCCATGCCAGGGTGGATGCAATTTTTTGCCTTCTTTAACCCCATGACCTGGGTCATTGATGCGGTGCGTCCGCTTATTATTTCGGGATGGAGCGAAGCGCTCCCGCAAGTGGGAATCGCTCTCGTAGTCCTGGTCGCCTTTGACGCCCTATGCCTCTATGGTGGGGCCAAAGCCTTTAAACGGTCTGTCGGTTAAACCTCTAGTTCACAAGTTTCTGCGCCATTGCTAAAGACGAGCCTATGTCATCTAATACAACTATTGTGAGTCTTCCTCCAGATACCACTATCCACGCCCTTCTTCGTTTACTGTCTGACCCAAACGAACAGGTCGCCCGCACCATCCAAGATCAACTCGCGCGCCTTGGATCAAACGTCCTCCCCTTTCTTGAACAGGCGGGGAACGATGATGCAACATTGCAACCCCGCGTGGCCTCCATCAAAGAGGAAATTCGCTTTGGACAACTCAAAGAGGAATTCCAACGGTTTGTTGCGAAAAGTGCGCGGCAAGAAGATTGGGAGCACGGAACCTTCCTGATTGCCAAACTTGCCTACCCTAATCTCGACATTCCGCACTACGTGGAATGTCTGGATAATCTGGCAGAGGAATTTCGCACCAAGTGGCTGACCACGGAATCTCCATCGGGAAAGGCAGCACGGTTGCTCAGTAACTTTCTGTTTAAAGATAAAGGCTTTTCGGGGAACCGCGAGGAATATTACGATCCAGATAACAGCTATCTCAATCGTGTCATTGACACCCGCCAAGGCATTCCAATTAGCTTATCGGCCCTCTATGTCTTTGTTGGAAAACGCCTGGGGCTACCAGCCGTTGGCGTGGGCATGCCGGGGCATTTCCTGGTCAAGCTTGAAGGCGAGACACCCACACAATTTGTCGATTGTTTCAATGGCGGAACGATTCTACGGGAGCAGGACTGCCAACAATTTATCACCGCGTCTGGGTTGGACTATGCCCCTGAATTGTTGGCAAAGAGTTCAACCCCGAGCATGTTGGCGCGCATGCTCAGAAACCTATTGAGCATTTATGAACAGGACGCGGAAGAACCCATGGCCCGCCGCGTCCGCGCCTTTCTTGAGTTAGTAGAAAACGAACCAACCGACTCCTAACCACATCGCGAAACTGTTCTCTGTATCAAATCCTCTCGCGCCAACAACGAAAAAGCTCAACGACAGGCTTCCCCCTTTTCTCGAATTCAAATTCGAGGAGATTTGTATACCCGTCACCTGCTGGTCGGCCACATTTAATCGTGCTGCCGCTACACATGGAGAGGCGGACCTAACTCACCAAGCTCAGATAAGGTCCACCCATGGTAGAGCGTCAGTCCTGTAGGACGACTCGGGATGTTCTCCCGACTTGTAAGGTCAGAAGATCTTTTCCTTTGATGATCGATCCTGAAAAATGTCGGCGGGCTTGGGCTACGACATTGGATCGATCTGCCGCCTCATAAAAATGTGACAGAACCAACTTTTTGATCTTGGCTTTTTTTGCCACCTTCCCACAGTCTTCGGCATGCATATGTGACCCACCCGGCGCATGGGACGAAAATGAGCAATCCAAAATAGCCAGATCAGCATCCTGGCAGAGACTCACCAAATTCGGTGACGCCATCGCATCTCCAGAAAAAGCCGCCGACCGGCCCTGATACTCAACTCGATAGCCTAGACAGACTTGCTGATCAGAATGAGTCATTGGCAATGGGGTGATCTGGGTCTGGCCAATGGCAAACGGCTGATCATGAACTTCCTTGAGCGTCACCCGAAACGGCGCATCTTTAAAATTTGGAAAGGTTCGAAGCATCGTCCGGAAGAGCCGTTTGGTCCCGGGAGGGCCAAAAATCGTGAGCGCTGGCCGAACGTCCGAGAACATGGAATGGCAAATGGCATCAAAGAAAAACGTCAAAAAATCAGAGAAATGATCCGCATGATAATGGGTAAAGAGTAGGTATTGAATCGTATGGCGGTCCAGGCCGGTTTTCAGTAAATTAGAGAGCGTTCGGGGTCCAAAATCCAGTACAATAGGCACGTCCGTCTGGATAAGATAGCCAGCAGCGGCTCGAGTGAGATGGAGATTGGTCCCTGACCCTAAGATAGTCACCTGCATGAGGATGATCGACTCCTATTATTCACAACTCTAATGTTAGCCCATTGACCAATTATTTCGATGCCTAGCCCTACCCAAGCACAACCGGAGGAAACCAGTCGCGCAATTAATCCGTTTGTCGGCTTGTTGGGGTTGGGCCTGATCGTAGCAGGCATTTGGGTCTGGAATCATCTGAATTTCGACACGCAGGATTACATCGTTGATGAGATCATTCCCATCATTGGGGTCTTCATCGTGTTGAGTGGGGGTATTTGGATCGGTTGGCGAAAATGGCGCACACGCCAGGACCGGCTTAAACTCCGTGACCGCCTCATTCAACGATTTCAAAAAGAACCGTCTCCACACAAACAGCGAGAGCTCGCATTTACCCTGGTTGAAGTCAATTTATTCGAATCAGAAGGATTGGAAACGATCGCCGAGCCCATGGCAAAACTCTTTATCTGGACCATGAACACGGCCTTGGGGGACAAGCAACATCGTATTCGAGGAATGGCCGCCAGCTACTTAGGGATTCTTAAACATACTGAATCAATTCCGTTACTCATTCGATTCCTAGAAGATGATCACGCGCATGTTCGCGCCTGTGCAGCCTTAGCCTTGGGCCGGATGCGAGCCCAAGAAGCGGAAGCAAAATTGGAAGAAAAAATGAAGGAAGATTGGGATCAGACCGTCCGCAGTCGCGCACGGGAGGCGCTCGAACGTATAAAGTAAGAAGTAAAAAGTGAGAAGCGAGAGAAAAGGAAATCCTCTCTCAACCCGATCTATCTCCCTTTGTGTCTTGTCCTAACTTTCTCCCTCTCACTATTCACTTTTCCCTTGCGGGGGTTATCCTAACTCCTGATTCAAGAACGTTTGATCCGCCTTCGTTAATCGATAGCCTTTGTCCATGAGGGTCTGCATGCCAGCCATCAATACGGGGAACTCTAGCTTCGGCCGATAGCGCTCAAACAAGCCTATCAGTTGGCTCACATATTGATCGACCGATTGCCCACTCTGGTAGGTCCGATCAAAGGCACCCAACACATCCTGCATTTCTTGTGTGTTATAGGCGTGATCATCATCGCCATCACTGACAAGAGCCATTTGAAAAAATGTCAGGCTAAACGATAATCGTTGTTGTGTCCGGCCAAAGGCTTCCCGGGCCTCCTCCAAACCGTTGGGATATTGTTTCGCACAATCAGTATCAGAATCTGATTGTGAAATGGGCACAAAATGAATCTTTTCCGCCTGAGCCACTGGCGGAGGCTTCTGCCCCATTTGTTTATAAAACCACCCGGTACACCTATCGGCCTCGGCAAACTCCTGTTTATCTTTGCTAATCTGTTCACTAATGTGTTGGGTAAAGCTCTGAAAAACTTCCGATCCCGGTGAAGCCTGAGTCGGCAAGACTGCTTGGCCTAGAAAAAGTGTGGCCATCACGCCACACATTGTTACCCAACGTAAAATCCGATTTTGAACGTTCATTTCACCACCATTCCCAAAAATGTTTCCTAGGAGCCTGTCGGACTTAAGAAGAATCGCCTGCAAAAGTGTCCAAGCGATCCATACTTAGCCGCTTTTTCGCCCTCGATTCCTTAAGCCAGGCAGCATCCTAGTATATCATCGGACGCAATCGCTTTCGAATCAAAACCTTCTCCGTCGCAAGGCAACACCGTGAATAAGTGGTAGAATATCAACATGCACTCTCAAACTATCACACTACAAGGGCATATCATTGATTCACTCATCCTGGCAAAGGTCTTAGATACCATCGTCATGGTGGGAGGAACTTTTACCCTCTCCGAAGTCACCGTGGGGACTCAGCGCGAAGACACTTCCCATGCCACAATCCGCATCGAAGCTCCCACCACCGAGTTATTACAAGACATATTAACGGCCATTCAGCCCCATGGAGCAGTGGCGGAAGCAGAGCAAGATTGCACGGTCGTGCCAGCCTCGGCAGATGGAATTTTGCCGGAAGATTTTTATGCTACCTCTCATCTTGCGACTCAAATACGGTGGCAGGGAAACTGGATCGATGTCCGGCAACCGGAAATGGATTTGGCCATCGTGGTGAAAACCACTCCTCTTTCCGCGCACATGATTCCCATGGTATCAGTAAAACAAGGCGATTTGGTCGTCACAGGACGGCAAGGAATTCGGGTATTCCCGCTGGAGCGGCCCAAAGAACGGGACGTGTTCGGTTTCATGGAAGCCCAGGTTTCTTCCGAACGCCCTCATCGGCACATCATCGCGGATGTGGCCAAACGGATGAAAACCATCCAACAACACCGAAAAGAGGGGAACGGGTCAGGTAAGGTCTTATTTGCAGGTGGCCCGGCCATCGTCCATGCAGGGGGACGAGAAGCTCTGGCAT
>JAOUNC010000146.1 GCA_029881175.1 Nitrospirota bacterium
GATTCCTCTTGTGAAAGAACTTGAACAACTGGAGCAGATCGAGGGGACTGAGCCATTCGTTGCTCACTCACTCGATGATCCCACTGGCTCAGCCAAAAAACAAAAAAGACTGCTGCCCAAAACGTCAGCATGTTAATCGTTACCATCTTTGCGGAAAACCCAAGCGACGGGGTAAAAGCCCATGGAGACTGATCTTGCATCAACTCATTAATATGCCATTCCAACCGACCCGCCGATCGAATATATCCCATCAGCCCCATCACCCAAGAAAAAGCGGCCGCCACAACAAGCAACGCGACCATTCCACGTGGGGTAATTTTCCCCCATTGAACAGGGCCAAGGACTTTTGAGCCGCGTAGCAACAAGCGATTAAGAAAGACTCCGCCAATCACCACCGTCGCAGTCGTGACCCCCTGAGGAGAGGACAAGCCTACTCGTACATTGGCCGGGATATAGAATCCATAAATGGCCAACCACACAATATTCCCAATCCCTAGGAGAAACAACAGGCCAAGAAGAATATTTCCCCATGAAGCCCAGGACACCGTCACCATTCGATTGGCTCGGCGATAGAGAATAAAGCTCAACGCGGTCAAACAAATCATGACATTAATGGCCCCGTTTTTGGCCGACATCACACCGAATTGCCCGATAACCGGATGCTGTGCGGCCCCCATAGCCTTCATCTCACTCGCACTCGTCGCTAACGTATGCGGCGTAAACCACACGAGAAAGCATGCCATGAGCCCAAAAATAATCGCTTTAAAGTAAGGATGAAAACGGTCACCGGCCTGAAGGCGGGCTAAGGATTGCCAAAGATAATAATTAATCCCTAAAAATAAAACGCCAACCGTAATGGCCTGAAGGACAAACAACCACGACAACATGCCCCCCATCATCGTCACACCCATATGCTGTCTGAATTCAAAAACCGCTCGCATCAACCAATATCCTGCAAGCGGCATAGGCAGCAGCGCACAGACCATCACTACCAGAAAGACATACCCTACCCAGTCATAATACGCGCGATCTTCAGCAGTCTTGGACATAAAAAAGCGATAGGTGGCATAGGCCACCACCACCGCTCCACCCGACATAATATCTGCCAAAAATCGATGTGCATTGAGGGGATTCCATAAAGGCGAATGGAGTAGATTCCAGACATTTCCCAAGAAATGGCCATCAGCATCGACCCCCGATGGGGCCATCATAAATGAAGCCCAGGCATTGGCGGATACGAGAAGAAGCACGCCAGTCGCATTCACTAACACCCCGATGGACATATGAAGCCACTTGGCGGTCGGAGCCTTTAAACGCTCCCAGGTGTAATAATAGAGCGCGAGGAAAAATGCTTCGGCCACAAACACCGACGCATACACTGGCATCAAGGATTTAAAGGTTTCGCCCATATAATTCATAAACCCGGGATAGAGGGTGATAAACAAACCCAACATCACCGAGCCCAGCACGGCCGTTATCGAAAGCGACAGCAAGCCCACACGTAAAATGTCATGGGCTAACCCATCGAACTGTTGCCGCGCAATCTCCTGCTTTCGAGTAACCCCCAAAAACTCCAGAAGAAGACTAAATAGCGGGAGGGCTAAGACAAAACCGCCAAAATACGTATGCTGCTGCGTCACGAACCAAACCACTAACCGGTTATTCACAAAGGGAATCGTAGAGTAACTCCGAGGACTTTCTGAGGCAGCCGGGCCATCAATAACTCCAGGGACTTGATAGAAGATATCCTGGCCTTCCTGGCCCATAACATGAGGAACAGGCTCTGTAGCCCAAGAACCCCCCGCAAAAATGAGAAGGAGAACCAGGAGTGAGAGGAAAATTGTGCGTATCAGCATGAATCAATTCACCACATTGCCGGGTGGAACCGTCATCTCTTCCAGAGCAGGGAGGGGTTCAGAGGACTTGGATTGCTGAAGCATGCCCATCACAAACGGACAACGTTGAATATTTTCTGGAATGGTGATTAACTGTTCTTCATAGGATTTCCGCCATCCCAGATAGAGGGAATACACCGTCATCAACAAGCCCGTACTCGCCGCCATTGCGACAAATCCAAGCGGTGAAATGTGCGCAATACGGAACACATACGATGTCAGCCCTATCAGAACGAGAAAATAGGTGAGTGCAAACGTCACGCTTGGCCACACCCAGAACCACAGACAAGACAACCAGGTATGAGGTTTTCGCCTCTGCTCTCCTTGTTCATAGAGGGCCTCCCCAGCAAAAAACGCCAGTAAACTGATGGATGCCACAACGACCGGAACCAGTATCGATTGCAAGACAGGCTGCCAAGAGGCAAGGTCCAAGCTCAAGAGCATTCCGGAACTGAGGACACCTCCCAATATGGCCAGGGTTCCCCATTTTATCACCACCGGCAACTGTTGCGGAATCCATGCCCGCAACGCCTCGCCATTCGGGTATGTGGGCACAACGGTTCCTTCGTGAGACAAGCGTTGAATCAGCCCGATCTCAAACGCATCTCTCGTGACGGACGTACAGGGTATGATCATGGCCATCATGGCCGGACCCTCAGGATGCACAAGAAAATCATACCCCACAAACACTTGTAAAATGGCTAACACTAAGAGCGAGAGCTGCATGCCATAGGCGACGCCTATCCAACCGACCAGCCAGGCCCACCGTTGCATCCCATCCTGTCGAAAAGATTCTTGAAGCGAAAGCCCTCGCCCCTGTCGATAGGCCCAGATAGCCGCAAGTGCTGACACACAGCCACTGAGGCCTAACAACACCAACGGCTCAGAGAGCGGCAACACATCTTTAAGCACACGATAGATCCCAAATGCCACAAGCCCAGGAGCCAGCATCACCACACGCTTGCGATTGCGCACCGGAAGATCCGTCACCAGAAGATTCAACTGTGGGAGAACGCGTAAAGACAGTCGATGTAACATGGGTCAGTCGTATGGTGTATGGTTCAAATCGGCATTCTATGGAATGCCCTTGGAGATTCCAGCTTATGCTCGTCCGGACGCCATTCCAAAATATCGCGTTTTCACTTCTTCCATGAGGGCCACCGTCACTTCCGGCATGCCACGATCAAGAGCGGTACGCTCCAATTCAGTCTTGGCCATGGCCCGAATACCAGAAGGCACATTCGCCAATCGACGTTCAGCGTCCGCGCTCCATTCCACCATGCCCTTGTTTCGGGCCGTCACCATACGAGCATGGGTCACAATTTGATACTGCTGATCCTGCGCGAAGGACTCGACCTCATCTCGGACCAAAGGAGCAAGGTACGGTGGCAACCGTGACAGGTGGTAACTCGCCTCATCAGTCCACATGATTACCGAAACAAGAGGATCCAATTCTTTGAGACGGCCTTCCGCGCCAACACCCCAGCCACAGATCTCACAATGAAATGTCGCCAAAACTTCATCAGACTCCAGCTCTTCAATGCCCTTCACACAAAAGGGTTGATGACAGCGGCATTCCATAAAAGGGATTACCCTATTTTGCCAGGATAAAGAATATACAACATGGTATAGGTCGCCGTTCCCGTCAGGAATAAGACGCAATAAATCATCATCGTAAACTTACCCAAGACCCGATGACGCCGCGCCCCATTGGGCCAAATCCGTTGAATCAAAATTTCAATCCCAAATACCATCGCAATGATCACGGCCAAACCAATATAAACACTCAGCTTCCCCAGAGAAAATCCCGAAGTCATCACGCGAGAGAGAAAGAAGAATATCACCAACGCGGTAATGCCTCCCAAGATGGTCACAATCCGGCGCCCCGACGTCTGCAACAGCGCATCTTTCAAGACACGGCGTCCATCTATAAATGCTTGCGACCGAAACCCCAGAACCATCATATAAATGGCCATGACCAATCCAATCACCACTAAGAGGATATGGACGGTCAGGAGAGGAATAAAGACATTATCATAAAGCGCCTGTGACCCCCCGAACCCTTCCTTCCCTTCAAAGGCTAGGACTCCGAGATTTCGAAACAGGTAATAGCTGGTAAAAAAGGCCAACATGGCGATCATCCCACCCAACATCAACCAATGATGATGATCAGCTTTATTCTTTCGAGCTTGGACCCATCCCACGATAAACAAGATCGTAAAGAGCGTCGCCATGAATTGGCTGACATCCGCCCCCATCGTCGCATGCGTCCCCAAAACCCCAGGCGCCCGAAGCCATTCTGCTAGTTCATACATACGTCTTATGGGTTTCCCTTCGTTATTTTGTGCCTTGAATCATGGCGCACGGCTCTAATTCTTCAACAACGCTAAATCCTGCTGCCTCCATCCACTGCCGCGATTCCTCAATCGTAAAACAGTCCCCTTTCTCGGTATTCACCAAAATATGGACCGCAAACGCGGTCGTCCATGCCGGGCTGGTTCGAGAAGGGTCTAAAAACCGGTCCTTAATAATCAATCGCCCCCCTGCATTCAAACAATCATAGACTTTCGACACTAACGCCGCATTCGTCTTCCCATCTTGGTAATGCAGAATATCGGACATGAGCGCGACATCAAAGGTCCCGTGAAACGCATCTTCATGGAAATTTCCAGACTGAAACTGAATCCGATCACTGAGCCCTGCATCCTCCACGCATTGTTTGGTAACCGTTAATGTTTGCGGAAGATCAAACACCGTCGCCGCCAGACCTGGGTATTCGCGACAAAAGGCCATCGCATTGGTTCCCGCTCCCCCTCCGATATCCAACATCTGCTTGGCTTCCTGAAGCTGCAGCCGCTTGGCCAGAGCAGGGCCACTACCTCGCCCGATCCGATCCAAGACCGTGAGGACCTTGGCACCTAATTCGGGATTGGTTTCAAACACATGCTGTGTCACAGGCGATTGGCCTGTTCGCACCCCTTCCTCCAACTGTCCCCAATTATTCCATTCCGCATCATGCAACAGTAATAAATGCCCCACATATTCGGAGCTGGATTGGACTAAATATCGTTCTGCCACGGGCGTATTGTGGAAATGCTTGCCCTCTTTTCTTAATACACGC
Source organism: Nitrospirota bacterium (assembly GCA_029881175.1). GTDB lineage: Bacteria > Nitrospirota > Nitrospiria > Nitrospirales > UBA8639 > Nitrospira_E. Next base: position 5,017 of record JAOUNC010000146.1, read on the forward strand.
ATCGCTACCAGAGCATTCATGACCAGGTCCAACACCCGAGCATTCAAGGCTAAGACCTCGGCCACCTGATGAACCGTCAGCGCCTCCCCCTTCAGAGGAGTAAAGAGATCAAGTTTAACAGCGGTGAGGAGAATTTTGGTTTCCCAGTAGTAGCCTATCTGGAAAATATCAGCGAGAGACAGCTCACGTGGCACATGGGGCCTCAAACTCAAAAGCGTGCATAATCGTTTGCATTCGTGCTCGATCTTAACGAGGGCAATTGTTCAAAGGCAAGGAACATCGTCCAAGGTTCGCCTAAAAAACAAGGGCAACTAGCATATCGCTAGTTGCCCTTGAATCCAGCGGGCTCTTTAAGAGATCGCGCTCTTATTTAATCTCAAAATTCGCTTCGGCTGTTCCGCCATCTTTCACGTCCACTTGCACCGTTATGGCACCTTTACCACGTGCATCGTTGGCCACCGAGGGATGAAACACCGCAACCGTATGCTTCCCGGCAGGCACATCTTTAATTTCAAATGTCCCATCGGCCCCGGACGTTCCATAAAAAGGATTGGTGACGGGCAAATACCAGCCTTGCATGAATTCATGCTGATCACATTGCAACCGCAAAACCGAACCCTTTTTGTAATATTTCACTTTGACTTTCTTTTCCAACGAAGAACCCTTTTTGGCTAGTCCAATATTGAATTCCGTGCTGGACTTGGCACCTAATTGATCAAAGCTATGGGGATTATGTAACACGCCTTCAGCAGATTTTGGATCAGCCGGATCAGCATCGTTATTTTCCACATAAAAATTCCCATTACTCACCACCACGCCAGTAAACGGGATAAACTCGCAAAGCTCGGCCATCACTTTTTGGGCAGGTTTATCGGAAAACCCCTTCATCCAAGCCTTGTCCTCAATATCCATCACTGCTACCACAGCATTTTTCAATCCTTTGCTGCCATCCACTTCCACTTCTTTGAGCAAACGAGTTTCACCATCTGCACTTTTGCTCGGATTTTTCTTACAAAAATCCACGTTTGGGAATTTAGAAAATGCAAATTCTTTGGGTGCCGGAACGCTACCGGTAAAGGTGACTTTCCCTTTAATCGTTCCACCGGCCTGAGCGACGAGCGGGGCAGCGAGTAACAGGCCACCCACTAATAAAGACAGAGTTAGAGACTGACGTTTCACCATGATGCTTCCTCCTAAGTTAAGAAAACTCGTTCAATTGACGAGGGGAAATGAGCAAAAATGACGTGAGTAAAATCAGGATGCCGTCTTCGTTATTCCGGCCAGAGTGGGACGGACAACCTTGGTATGATTTAATCATAGCAACCACTTCCGTATATATCAGGAATAAAAAAAACCTGTCAAGAAAACAGTCTCCGATTAGGCCATTTGGTCTATGCCTTAGGTCTTTTAGTTCGAATAATTGCGTCTAACTGAAACGTGTGATTCAACTGTTCCATGCGCAAGAAACAAACGTGCTCTGAGCACTTGACAACTTATGTGAGAGATCATGGGAGAGAACTGGTTTTTCCCAGGAGTGTCAACAATTCAGTCAATCGTTCCTTCATCTCTTTTGCCTCATAAACCGGAGCCAAGCATATCTGGTCCGTACAAATAAATGCGGCAGGCGCTTCAAGCTCAGGAAAGGTCACCTCACCCCATCTCATGGGGACTAGCTGACGTTGAAACTCTTTTATCATCTTTCCCGGGCAAAAGAGTCGTTGCGCTTCTTTTCGCAAAGCTTGGGTCCTGAAATCATCCAATTCACCCACCACCGCAATATGCACTGGTGGACGAAACCATTCGTCGACAGCCAAGCCTATCACGGCAATAGGAAGGGGTTGCGGCGTGAACACCACCGACTGCAACGTTCGTTCAGCAACAGATCGGTACTCATCATGGTTCGTAAGATGAAAAAGATCCAGATACAACCGGGCCGCCTGAATATTCTCTCGCGCCGGCTTTGTGGGAACGTTTAACAGCCCCAAGTTATCGGACGAAGGAGGAAGATCAAAAAAACCTCCAG
>JAOUNC010000147.1 GCA_029881175.1 Nitrospirota bacterium
AGGAGAAATCTCCGGAAAATGAGGAGGAGGTCCAGGGGGATTGCTTGCCATTGGTATCTCGCTCGACCCCTTGTAGAACGCGTTTGAAGACCTGTTCCACAGGAACGCCCGGCGTTGAGATATGTTGAAGCAAATGTTTGGTGTAGAGGCCATTTCGATCGTCCCCGTCACTCGCAACATTTCCAGGACTGGTGGCATAGGCGATCAACGTGCCTTTCACCGCTGCGCTGCTGACGACTGCGAGTCCCCGACTAGATGAACGAAAACTTTTGGCAAACGGGTTGTCCCGACAGGCATCAAGGATGACCATGTTGAGGCCATTCCGTGCTTCGCCCATTTTTCCAAGGACTTGTCCCATATTCACCGCCTTATAGCGAACATCGCTTTCACTCTCAATCGTGGCATTCACTGGTATGAGGTAGTTTTCTCCACCCACTTGGACGCCATGGCCGGCGTAATAAAAGAGGCCGACTCCACCTTGATAGAGTTGTCGACCGAATTCACTGATGGCCTGCTCCATTTGTTCTTGCCCGGCATTGAGTTTCAGCGTGACGTCAAATCCGAGTTTCTCAAGTGCATCCCCCATATCCTGTGCATCATTGGCGGGGTTTCTGAGACTTCCAATCTGGTATTCACTGTTGCCGATTATAAGCGCGGTACGTTTTCCCAGTTCATCCGGAATCGCGAAAGGCAATTTGGTACTAGAGTTTGAGGCTCGTGATGAAGGTGAGGGAATGTTCGCAGATTGCAGGTTGGCGAAAGAAGCTGATGGTTGTCCGGTATAAATGGTGACTTGCATGGAGCCAGAATTGTCTTGAATCCAGGGGAAAGGATCATTGATCGCCAAATATATTTCTCCTTCCCCTTTGGCGCGGATTTCTAGCTCTGATCCCACTTCAAAGGGTTTTCCTTTGTTTCCAATCTTGCCCATTAACGCATTGGCATTAATCCATGGGACCTCTTTCCCGGTCCCGTCCAACCCCTCCGGTCCGCTCCAGACGTTTAACCCAGGGGCTTGGCTCCACTTGCCCATGCCCAAAATTTTCACGGTGTCCCCAGAGGTCACTTGCACGCCAGATGGTTGCCAGGGTTGATTGGCCTGGATTGTGGACGTGTGGCCCTTGAGATGGGTGGTGTCCATTCCAGAGGCGGGTTCATAGTTGATTTGGTCGGCATCATACGATCGAGAAGCGGAGAAACAGCCGGGCAACAAGAGTCCTAAGAGAAGAGAAAGAAGCAACATGGTGTATCGGGGGGTATTAGCCATTTTTCGTTTGAGCATCATCTCAACATTACTCCTGTTTGATAGTTTTCAGAGAGTTTCATGTCCTTCATTGAGGTGAGGAAATCATTCAAAGACCACAAACAATTGTATGATCATGGGCGCATCCCCAGGAATTTTACTGGGGGTTGAGCGCAAGGTCAAAACAGAGACAGGGGGAATCGATTCTAGGGTAACCGAAGCTCAGTGCCTCTGGCGAGTTCTTTTCTTATGACATGTCGTCTGATTGTTCTGTCAGTCGATGGCACATTGGTTTTGATGCAAGGAAAAAATGGGAATCCCTGTAAAGATTCAGTACAGGAGCCGTCATCAAGAAGACCGTCGCTCTGTTGAGGTTCAGCTCTAAGTCACTGATGCCGGAATCATTGCGTCATGCGGCGGTATTGAGGAAGTCGGTGGTGGGGAGTCATTCCTGTCGGCTTGTTTGTGAGGTGTGGAATAAAAAGTGTAGACCCGGTGCGTGCGTCAGAAAAGCCGTTGGGGAATGATGGCAGGTTCATTCATTGATGGCGAATGGGTTATCTGAGAGGAATTATGATGTTCGAGTTGTCAGGGATTTTTGAGCGTCACGGATGTGTTGATAGACGGTCTTGGCATTTTCCAGAAGATCGAAGGATGGGCCCAAGAAGGATTCTGCCCCTGGCCATGGCATTCGTCCGAACCAGGGGCCCGCAAGGGATGGTGGTCCAAAGGTGATCGTGCCGCTTCCGTCCGACTCCTCAGTCAGAGAGATATTGTTGAGGGTGTTCAGATTGAGGGAGGTCATCGTTTTCTTGAAAATTCCTGAGGCAATGATGAGCCGTTCGTTGGAGATGCCGTAAAAGGTTTTTTCTCGTTGTTTGGCTTCCAAGAAGAATCGTCCGGCGATCATGTACAGACCGACCAGCACAAAGGGGAGCCCAAACAGTTGAGCCACCAATGGGCCGTCTTCTTGAATGACGGTCCATTCCCAGAAAAACGCAAACCCGCCCCATAACAAACTAAACGGAATCATGAACAGGTCTGATCGCCGGAATCTCATCCCCTGCAGCGGTTGCCCTGCCCATACGAGTCGTTCTCCCGGCTCCAGCTCCTGTTGAATCACTTCCTGTGCGTCAAAGGTCATGATCATGCATGTCCTGTAAAGTTACCCATTCTGGATTTGGATTATTGATGGTGGAACCAGTGAGTGATGCGGAGGTCTTCGCCAGCTGGTTTGAAAGGGAATGCAGCGGGAAGAATGGGTTGTTTTTCACGGCTCAGCTTGATTCATTACATCTGATTTTGCATTGACCTTAGACATTTTACGTTCACCCGCTTTTAGTCCGGGATAGGTTTTGTCGGCAATCCAATACCGCATGGTTTCGAATCATGTCTCCCTCGATATTGTAGTAGACGGCAAAGGGGAAACGCTTCGAAAGACAACGCTGATAGCTAAAGGTCGTTTGATGAATGCCAGCGTATACAAGAAGGGAGTCAATGTTTGAAAATAGGGAGTCTCAAAAATAAGAGCCGAGCTTGGGTTCTCGGTCTTCGTAGAAATGGAAGCCCTTGATTAAATCTTCTTGGGCTTCATCAAGGATCTCGAAGTTCACGAGAACTTATTGCGAATGTTGGCTTTGGCGGTTTCCCAATCGCTAAACCTCGTCTTCCCCTCGTTCAGTCGCTGTTGGCGCTCATCAAGAGTCGTTTTGTGCCAAGCGGGGGATTCAACGGCATCTGGAGTGCGTGGCAGATCATCCCAGAGTAATTCCATCAGGGCAAGTTTTTCATGGAGAGTCATTTCATGGAGGGGTAAGTTGACTGGCATAAAGTGAGTATACAACAGGGAGTAGTGAAATGGCATCCCTGACCGTATGGGTAACGGCTGCGTCCTTACTGATGCCTGAACCAGCGGGTGATGCGGAGGTCTTCGCCGGCGGTTTTGACGAAGTAGGTCGTGGGGAGTAATGCCTGCTGCTGATGTTGTGACGTTTGGAATGCAAAGGGAGATGAGGCGGCGCGTGCACCGGAATAGCCGTTGGGAATGATGGCGGGTTCGCTGACGGCCAATGGTTTTTCGGCTGGGTGGCGTTCGCGGCCGGTGATGGTGGTGAGAATTTGTTCGATATCCTGGCGTGGGGCGTGGGAGGCCACCACGAAGATGGTTTCAATACCTTTGAATTGATCCAGGCTGAACCAGTTGGTGCCCTCTGGTAAGACATGTTGCTGCCCGGCCTTGACCGGGTTGGCGAACGGGCTGGAAGCAGGCGGGAACAGGCCTTGAGCCCATGCCGAGCCGTCCACCGCAATGACATAGATGTAACAATCGGTGTTTGCGCGGAACATGACGCGGAATTTATCGCCTGCCTGTGGGTTGCCTCTCCCATCCAACAGAATGTCGCCGTCCTTGATGGGCAGGTACGACGACACCCCATTCACCATTTGTTTTTTGACCAGTAGGACATCTAGGCTGATGGGCGCGGCGGTAGGCTGCGCCGTTCCGGGCTGAAAGGTCTGGTATGCGGGGGTTCCGGCTGGTTCATTCGGATAAGCAGGTATGGATGCCGTTGCGGTAGTGCCATAGGGCGTTGGATAGGGTTGGCCTTGCTGCGAGGTATCTGGATACGGTTGGCTCTGACTAGGATATGGAGGTTGATTCGGATACGGGTTCTGCTGATTGGGATACACATTCTGATTATTCGGATAGGCATTGGCCTGCTGGTCTTGCTGAGGATATTGATTTTGGGGAGCGGAGGAGTATCCCGGGACTGAGGTTTGTTGATTGGGATAGACCGGATTGTTGGAAGAGGGATTTCCTTGTGGTCCTTGGTTTGGGTACTGGTTATTTAGATTGGGAGTATTCCCGCCGTATTGGGGCTGTTGGGTTTGATAGGGATCATACGGTTGTTGAGAGTAGTCTGGGGAAGATGGATTTCCCTGGGAAGGGGAGTAACCTTGTGCCGTTTGGTTATCTTGATTGGGGTACCCCGTTTGTTGAACTCCGCCCGGTTGAATGTAAGGATTAGCGATGATGCCTTGCGGCAGCATCGGATTGGTCGGCTGTTGCAGTGACACCAGCAGGTTTTCCATGTTTTTTTCATGGGTGTCCCCATAGTTGGAGAAGGCGGTTTGTAAGAGACTGGCGCCGAATTCCACCAGTGGCGGAATCAAAAAGGGGAGTGCCATGCAGCCGCTGAAGAGAGCGCTGCTGATCAGGAAGAGCCAGGGACGTGATGGAGAGAATTTAGACATAGGGGAGTTGGAGTGAAGATGGCTTTCGGTCCCCTGCCCAACTCCTTGCAGGGGCAGGCTCCACCTGCCGGAATGACGAAAAAATATATTGGTGAGCCATTTGGTTTTTCATAGCTATTCGTGCCGGAACCAGCGGGTGAGCCGGAGATCTTCCCCGGCAGTTTTCGAGAAATAACTGGTTGGCATAATGGTCTGATCCTGTCCTGATCCTCCGGAGAGGCTGAACGGTTGAGCGCTTGGCCGAGCCCCTCCGACACCATAGGGCACCATGGCGACTTTCGTCACCTGTTGGGGGTTTTCGGTCGCGGGCCGTTCGCGTCCGGTAATGCTTTGTAAAATTTCTTCGAGGTCCACCCGTTTTTCTTGCGAGGCGACGAAAAAGATTGTTTCAATCCCCTTGTATTGATCCAGGCTGAGCCAGTTGTTGCCTTCGGGCAGAGTATATTCTTGACCGGCTTTGACCGGATTGGCCAAAGGTGAAGTGGAGGGGGGGAAGAGGCCCTGCGCCCAGCCTGTGCCATCAATGGCGACTACATACACATAGCCATCGGTATGGGGGCGAAACATGATTCGAAATTTGTCTCCGGCTTTTGCATTCCCACGGCCATCTTTCAACACATCACCGTCGTTGATCGGTAGCATGACGGTCGCCCCATTCCGAATCGTTTTTTTCATCATGACCACATCCAATCCTATCGGAGTTCCCACAACTCCTTCTTGACCTGAATACCCTGTCAGAGCGTTTGGATCTTGTGGATAGCCTTGTTGCGCGTAGGGGTCTTGTTGGATGGGTTGTTGCCCATACGGGTCCGGTTGAATTGGCTGTTGAGCATACGGATCTTGCGGATAGCCTTGTTGTGCGTACGGGTCCGGTTGAGTGGGCTGTTGAGCATAGGGCTCTTGGGGGTAGCCTTGTTGCGCGTATGGATCTTGAGGATATCCTTGTTGAGCATAGGGATCGGTTTGCCCGTATGGATTTTGCCCCTGCGGTTGACTATATGGGTCGTATCCCCCTGTTTGATAAGCAGGATCATAGGGTTGGCCGGGTTGATTACCAGGAGGATAGCCCTGAACCTGTTGTTGCGGGTTACAGGGCTCACTCGGGAATGTTGCGTGCGGTAATTGTCCGGGGACGCCGCGAGGCTGTATGTCCCCTTGAATGTTGGGATCAAATTGTTCAATGTTTTCCACAACCGCCGGCTGGAATTGCCCTTCGTCGACGAAGCCCGGATCACTAGGAAATCCGGTGTTGGGATCAATCGGTCCTAAATTGTCTTGTCCAGGAAATCCGGAGGGGTCTTGGATGGGGAAGCCGGTATTGGGATCGACTTGGTTCTCATACCCATTACCCGGTGGATACCCTTGATTATCATATGGGTTGCCTTGCTCCACAGGTTGTTGTGCAGAGTTTTTCTCTTTTTTCTTTTTAGGCGTCACCAATTTGGTCAGGAGCTTGTTGAGTTTTCCCGTATATTTTTGGCTGTAATTCTGTGCAGCGGTGGCGAGCAGGGTTCCACCAATATTGGCGAGTGGACTCAGAATGGCTTGCTGAATAAAGGAGCTTTGTGGGCTGAGAGAGGCTTGTGTTCCACCTGGTTGACAAGGATTTCCTTGAGAAAATGAACCGGGCCCATTTGGAGTTGCACAAGCGGCGATCATGGTGGCAATGACCAACATTGCCGTTATGGATGTGATTGTTGTGTTCTTCATGGGAAACCTCTACTCATGCCGGAACCAACGAGTCACTCGTAGGGCTTCTCCGGCTTTTTTGGTGAAATAGGTGGTTGGAATGAGTCCTTGGTCTTGACCTTGAGGACTGGGTGACTGCTGCCCGATGATAAATGGCGTTGTACTCATTTGACTGCGATGAAACCCAGCCGGAATGATGGGTGCTTGAGTGACTTGTTGTGGCGTCTCTTGGGGGTGGCGCTCTTTCCCGGCGATGTTCGCTAAGATGTCTTCAATGTCCTGCCGTTTCTCGGGCGATGCGACAAAAAAGATCGTTTCGATCCCTTTGAATTGATCCAGGCTTAACCAATTATTGTTTTCGGGAATAATATATTCTTGACCCTGTTTTACAGGATTGGCAAACGGACTTGTCAGGCTGGGGAAGATCCCCTGTGCCCAAGCCGATCCGTCAATGGCAATAATATAGACATAGCAATCGGTGTTGGCTCGAAACATAATGCGAAACTTATCTCCAGCCTGCGCGTCGCCTCGGCCATCTTTGAGGATGTCGCCATCCTTAATGGGAATCATGATTTCGGCCCCATTTCTTTTGGTTTTTTTCACCATGGCCACATCCAATCCTATTGGAGTTCCCACAACGCCATCTTGACCAGAATACCCTGATTGCGCGGTCTGATTTTGAGGGTAACCTGGTTGAGCTGGTTGTTGCCCATACGGATCCTGGGGATAGCCTTGCTGGGCATAGGGATCGTTGGGGTAGCCCTGTTGCCCGGGTTGCTGCCCATAGGGATCGTTGGAGTAACCGGGCTGGGTTGGTTGCTGATAGGGATCTTGGGGGTAACCCTG
>JAOUNC010000148.1 GCA_029881175.1 Nitrospirota bacterium
GAAGCCGGATATTGGGTGTGGAAACTGTCTAGAAATCATTCTTTTCGAATTTGTGTGCACTTTCCTGATAGGCATGCAAAGAAGAGTATAAATTTGGAGGGGGTAACTTTTGGATGGGCTGGCAATCAAAAAAGCCATTTTTACGATAAATAGCTTCAATGGCTTAACCAGTTAATTGACTAAGTTTGTCTTGTGGGAAAAAAGATCATTGATAAAGATGTTTTTGTGGAAGTGTTCAGGAAACGAAGGTGAATAGGTAGCGTCCTTAACACCCATCGCAAACTAATTGAAGATTGCAGGCAGGAAGAAAATATTGAAGTGGAAACCTGCCTTGGGTCAGATGCAGGTGTTGAGATAACCCAAGGGCTAGACAGCCTTTTGTACAAAGCCTGATCGGAGACAGCGCGTACAGACTTTTATTTTTTTTGCTGCGCCTTTGATGAGAGCTCGAACTGTTCGGAGGTTGGGACGAAATACTCGCTTGGTGCGGTTATTTGAGTGACTAACATTGTTTCCCACTAACCGGTGTTTCCCGCACACGTCACATGAAAAAGCCATGATATACTCCCTGACAGATTTGTTCGTTGGGTTTTAGGTTGATTTTTACTGTGTTATCACAAGAGCTATTGTACACACAAGTCGAGGGAAAGAAAAGAAGTTCAGCAACGGACGATGAAACTTTGTTAAATTTATCTATAAATACGTGATGGCTTAATCGCTTGTTGAGTTTCATCATTCCGTGCTTATCCCCACAACTCCTCCTTTGAAAATGCGTGATTTGTCATGCTGACTCAGTCTCCTCTTGGGGCTATTCCCATACAATTTGCCAAAGGGGTTGGCCCACGCCGAGCTCGATTATTGGAAAAGCTGGGTGTTCTCACCGTCGAAGATGCCCTGTGGTTTGTCCCTTGGCGCTATGATGATCGTTTAGAAGTTCTCCCAATTGCCAATCTTCTACCAGGCATGAAGCCTACCATTAAAGGACGGGTTGTGACCTGTCGAATTAATACGACCTCTCGTCGGCGGTTGGTGGTCGTGACGATCATGGTGCGTGATGAAACCGGGGTGTTGGAATGTGTGTTTTTTAATCAGCCGTACCTGGAAAAAACTTTTGTAGCGGGTGTGCCTATCCTTTTGACAGGGGCGGTGGCTGTCAATCCCAATGGTCGCTCTCCCCTTTTAATGAAGGGGCCTCAATACGAACTCTTGGCTGCTGAGGATTTGGAGGAGGACACAGGAGGCCGAATTGTTCCGATTTATCATGAGACTCATGGGTTGAGTTCTAAGCAGATTCGTCGGATTATCCAGGCGATTTTTGAGCAATATTCCCCGCAACTCCAGGATATCTTGCCGACTCCCCTACGAGCACAGCTTGGGCTCCCGATGTTGGCTGTGGCTTTGGCAGCTTTACATTGCCCCGATCAGCACCAATCCATTACTCGCTTGAATCAACAGGCGACGCCAGCGCATCAGCGATTAGCCTTTGAGGAGTTATTGCTTCTGCAGTTGGCTCTCGCGAGGAAACGGCATCTCCAGATAACGGCCGCACCCGGTCTTGCGTTTTCCAAGAGCCATGCGTTGCTTGAGGAGCTGAAGAAGGTTCTGCCGTTTTCGTTGACGGCAGCACAGGATCGGGTCATTGATGAGATTTTCCAGGATATGAGTCGGCCGACCTGTATGAATCGATTGCTTCAGGGGGATGTGGGTTGCGGGAAGACGGCTGTAGCCCTTCATGCCTTGGTAATGGCCTGTGGCTCGGGATATCAGTCCGCCTTGATGGCGCCGACCGAAGTGTTGAGTGAGCAGCATTATTGGTCGTTGAAGCCATTTTTTGAGGCGCTCAATATTTCATGTCTTTTATTAAAGGGAGGTCTCGCCGGGGCCGAGCGGGACGAAGTCTTGGCAGGTCTCCAAACTGGTGACGTGCAGGTGGTGGTGGGGACGCATGCGTTATTACAGCCAGACGTCCAATTTGCCAAATTAGGATTGGTGATTGTGGATGAGCAGCATAAATTCGGTGTGCTGCAACGGGCAATCTTGCGCGAAAAAGCTTCATGGCAACCCGATGTTCTCGTGATGACGGCGACGCCTATTCCTCGAACCTTAGCCATGACGTGGTACGGCGATTTGGATGTCTCTATTATTGATGAATTCCCGCCTGGGAAAAAACCGGTGCACACGAAGTTGTTTGAGGCGAAGAATCGAACGCGAGCCCATCAAGTTTTGCGGAAAGAATTGGAGTCTGGGCGGCAAGCTTATGTGGTGTACCCTTTAGTGGAGCCCTCGGAAAAAGTGGATTTGCAGGCGGCCATTGAAGCCGCCGATTCATTGCGAGAGCAATTTGCGCCTTTTCGAGTAGGGCTGTTGCATGGACGTCTACCATCCCGCGAAAAACAAGCGGTTATGGCGAAATTCCATCGGCAAGAGATCGATTTATTGGTAGCGACAACGGTCGTAGAGGTTGGCTTGGACGTTCATAATGCCACGGTCATGCTCATTGAGCATGCTGAGCGCTTTGGCCTGGCCCAGCTTCACCAGTTACGTGGAAGGGTTGGGCGTGGTGAGTATCAGGGGTATTGCTTATTGATTCATTCCCTAGGGAGAATTCCTTCCTCGGGTCACCAAATGCCGTTGGCCCTTGAGCGTTCCTCAATTGGTCGCCAAGGTTCGGACGGAGTGTCTCCTTCGGCGGCGGCATTTCGGTCAACAGCCAAGCGGCGGCTGTCCGTATTTGTGCAATGTGATGATGGGTTTGCGTTGGCAGAAGAAGATTTGAAAATTCGAGGGCCTGGGCATGTCTTGGGTGTCAAGCAATGGGGGGAGATTGCCTTTCGTGTCGCAGATCTGACGCGAGATACGTCTCTCTTAACCAAGGCGAGGCACATTGCTGGAACATTGCTGCATCGTGACCCAGGGTTAGGCTTTCCAGAACATCAGCCTCTTAAGGAAGCGCTCGTGAAAAAATGGGGCGAAAAATTGTCGCTGGGTTTCGTCGGGTAACACACAGGAATTTCAGTGGCCAATTTTCCTTTTATTATATAGTTGCCTATCTGGAAATCGTAGGAAAATAGAATTCGGCATCTTGTTTGACCTGTTCTCACGTTCATGGTAAAAATTCGTTCATTAATGAAGCCGCATTCGAGAATAGTTGCCCGGATGGCGGAACTGGCAGACGCGCCGGACTCAAAATCCGGTTCTTTCACGAGAGTGGGAGTTCGACCCTCCCTCCGGGCACCAGTTAGGTTTTTTAGTTGAAAGACATGAATACGATGAATTTCTTAGGCGAAAATTTGTTATTTTTCCTAACTCCATTAACGGCATAATTGACTTGACAGAGCCATTCACACTGACTATAGTCAGTGCCCTAATTAGTAGATTAAAAGGCCAAATAATTTTAGTTCGTTTTTTTTGATTATTCACTCACAGTTTCCAAGGAGGAGCCACATGCGGAAGGTAGGGATTATTGGAGCAGCTATCATTCTTGCAAGCTCGGTTGGCGTAGCATTTGGGCAGGAACGTGCCCCTCAGCACGTTGGTTACGGAACAGGTGTCGGGGAATCACAAGGTGTTGGCGACAGATCGCGGGTCATGGATCAAGATGACATGTTGCGGTATCTCTCAGCACCAGAAACCGTTATGGGCGAAGTGGTGGCAGTTAATGTGACGAACGGGGTAATGTACGTAGACATGGGTGGAAGCTCCCATGACGAACGGCAGAGCCTTACCGGGTCATTAAACATGCAGCCCTTGTATTTTGACAATAGCACCAACATGGAAAACATAAAATCGATTGGTAAAGGCGATTATGTTTCGGTGCAAATTCGTCAGGAAGTCACAGACGCACAAAAGTTTTCAACAGGGCGAAAAATTGTTCAATCTGTTTATGTCTTAGAGGGTGCCCAGGTTCGAGGCGGAGCGGACAATGAAGATTTTGGTGGTGGTTTTGGTCAACGTCCCAATCCTTACAAATTTCGTGGCATTAATACCCGAACAGCTGGCTACACGGGTGTTCCTGTAGGTTCCGTACAACCAGGAGCAGTGATGTCTGGTATTACCAGCGAAGTTGGTGTGATGACGGGCGCAGCTCCTTGCTGGCAATGTGCCCCTCAGCCAGATACGGTCAATGCGCGAACGGATAAAAACATTGCCACTGATTACGGTGATGATCGAAAGAATTTCAACAAAGGTACCGTTCAATAAAACCTTTCGATTAAGTAATGCGTTTCAAAAAGAGCGTGCCGGTTAATTAGCCGGCACGCTCTTTTGTTATAAGCGATGTTGAGTTTTGAAAAATTTTAGTACTAGGCTGACATTGATATGGAAGAGCTAGATTTACGTGGGGTGATCTGCCCCTATAATTTTGTCAAAACTAAGCTCAAGTTAGATACCTTGGAAATAGGATCACAATTAGTTGTGTTGTTAGATGATGGTGAGCCAATACGCAACGTCCCAAAGAGTATTATGAATGAAGGACATCATGTGCTGGCTCAGGATAAAGTGGACTCCTACTATCGAATCGTTATTCAAAAGGAAGATTTGTAAGGGAAAGTGAGTCGACGAAAGAGGCCTCTTTTCTTTTTCTTTGAGGGTGCCCTTGAATCAACAGGGTAATTTCCCCTTTTATGGCTTTTCCTTGTAGAGTTTGACAAATTTCTTCGGTGTTTCCGCGCAAAATTTCTTCATTCAGTTTTGTGAGTTCCCTGGTGAGCACAATCTGCCGATTTCCCATAATCTTGTGAATGGCCCGTAAGGTCTTCACGATTCTATGCTGTGTTTCAAAGACAATAATGGTCCCGGTCTCATGTTGCAGCTTCTCAAAAAACTTTTCTCGTGCGCCTGGTTTTCTGGGTACGAACCCTTCATAGATAAATCGGTCCGTCGCGAGGCCTGAAACGCACAAAGCCGTTAAAATCGATGAAGGTCCAGGTATGGGAACCAGGGTAATACCGGCTTCCACGGCTCGATTCACCAGGTAGTATCCAGGGTCGGAAATAAGGGGTGTTCCGGCATCGCATACCAAGGCGACATGATGGCCTTCTTGTAGTCGATGTAACAGAATTTCAGACTTCTCTTCCTTATTGAAGTCGTGGTAACTCGTGAGGGGGGTTTTGATTTGGTAGTAGGTGCAGAGCTTTTGTGTTCGGCGAGTGTCTTCTGCGGCAATGACGGCTACCTCCTGGAGTATTCGTATTGCCCGGAATGTCATGTCTTCCAAGTTTCCAATGGGAGTACTGACGATATAGAGTGTTCCGCTCATAGGATGAATGAAAAAAACAAGATGAGCCAAGGTATGGTGAGACGCTGGCATAGTACTGAGTGAGTTTGAGATTGTCTAGAAAAACTGCAATCCCTGTGTTTCTTTAAATAATGTAGACACGCATTGATTTTCTTGACCTCATATGGAAGCAGACTTATACTCGATTCTGGGTATTTTTACCTGCATGGGTAAGGGGGATTTGTATGCCTGAAACATTGTCCTTTCTGACAATGGGCCTATATTTTGGAGGGACGGTGCTTTTTCTGGCATTTCTCCTCTATCGCTCTGAAGCTCTGTCACGAGTGTCGGTTTTTGTCGCTGGTGCAGGTTTTCTGGTTCACACCGCCGCTCTGGGTATGGCCATTGTCTCGACAGGACACCTCCCGATCATGACTTTTCGGGATGCGATGTCATTTTTTGCCTGGGGCTTAGTTCTGGTTTTTTTAGTTGTGGCAATGAAGCGGGGGCTGCAGGTCTTAGGGACATTTATTTTGCCGCTGGCCTTTCTTTCGTTGGTGTCGGCCACGCTGGCTCCTGCAGAGTCCGATGCTATTGCTCCGGTTCTTCAAACGGTGTGGGTACATGTGACCCTGAGCATCTTAGGGACGATAGGATTCGCGGTCGCCTTTGTTGCGGGTTTAATGTATCTCATGCAGGAACATTTGTTGAAATCCAAGCAATTTAATGTCTTAAATTTTAAACTCCCGCCGTTGGATTTTTTGGATGTCCTCAATCAACGATCCATCCTCTTTGGTTTTCCTCTCTTAACGTTGGGAATTCTAACCGGGGCAGTGTCCGCGCAGTTAACCCTTGGGACGTATCTGAGCTGGAATCCTGAGCAGGTGTGGGCGCTGATTACGTGGGTGTTTTATTTTGTTGTGCTCATGGGACGAGTGACCGTGGGTTGGCGTGCCAAGCGAGCGGCTTATCTGACGATCGTGGGGTTTGCCGGAGTGATCCTGACCTTTATTGGCATTCTCTTGAAAAGCCCTCAGACGATTGCCCCTTTATGAATATCATTGTGTTAGGACTCAATCACCGAACAGCTCCGGTGGAGCTTCGAGAATTATTGGCAATCCCTGATAGCCGAATGGGCGAAGCCTTGGCTCGGCTCCGGGCCTATCCTGGTATTCAGGAAGCCATGTATCTGGGGACGTGTAACCGGGTTGAAGTGTATGCTGTGGTCGAGAAGAGCGAATGGGGGTTTCGAGAACTCGAAGATTTTCTCGTGGCCACCCACTTCTCTCTCTCCTCTGAAGATTTGCTACCGCATTTGTACCGCTATAGTGATGAAGAAGCCATTGCCCATCTCTTTAGAGTGTCGGCCAGCCTGGATTCCATGGTCGTGGGTGAGCCACAAATTCTTGGGCAAGTGAAGGAAGCCTATGAGTTAGCGTTAACCCATCGTTCTTCCGGAGTCATTCTTAATAAAGTTGTCAAAAAAGCTATTTCAGTCGGGAAAAATGTCCGAACCAATACTCGAATTGGAGAATATGCGGTCTCCGTCAGTTACGCGGCGGTCGAATTGGCCAAAAAAGTCTTTTCTAATCTTAAGGAACGGGTGGTGTTGTTAGTTGGAGCCGGAGAAATGGGGAAATTGGCGGCTCAACATTTAGTGAACCATGGCGTGAAAGAGGTGTTAATCACCACACGCAATCAACATCGTGCCTTAACGCTTGCTGAGCGGTTTCAAGGGCGTGCGGTTCCCTATGATCAACTCCGTCATACGTTGGCAAAGGCTGATATTGTTATTTATGCAACCGGGGCTCC